>DASTWL010000076.1 GCA_035765895.1 Verrucomicrobiia bacterium
TTGAACGCCATTGGCGCCGAGGGCTTGGTGCCATCGCGATTGGGATTGGTGGAGCACTATCAACGGAGTGGCGTCGCCCCGGCTGCGTCCCCGAGTCATCCCAGAAGCCCGGCCGACTTGACGCCGTTGCGGGCGTGATGACTGCCGCCACTGCCGTGCCCGCTGCCCGCCCGATGCTTTTCCCCTCCCCACGTCAAACCCCGCCCGCCCGCGTGGTGGTCACCGGCGCCGGCATCGTGACGGCGCTGGGTCTGGGCTGGTTCTTCAATTCGGAAGGCTTCCGCACCGGCCGCTCCGGCATCCGCCCCGTCACGCTCTTTGACGTAACGCGCCAGCGCTCCCGGATCGCCGCCGAGGTGGATCTGCCGCCGTTGGCGCGCACCGGCATGCCCGCCCAACGACCCGCGGCGCGGTGGGATCGCGCCACGCAGATGCTGTGGCTGGCCACGGCGGAAGCGTGGTTCCAAGCCGGCTGGGCCACGGCGCCCGACACGCCCCTCGTGCTCGGCACCACCGGAGGCGGCATGGCGCTGGGCGAAGAATACGTGCGGCATGCGTTGCAACACCCCGGCACCCAGCGGCGCCAGGCAACACGGGTGGTGAATTATCAGGCGCAACGCCAGGCCCGCGACGTCGGGCTGGCCCTCGGCGTTCGCGGCCCAATCACCATCATCTCCAATGCGTGCGCCTCCGGCGCCAATGCGATTGGCCATGCGTGGGAGTTGATCCGCAACGGCCGCGCTGAACGGGTGCTGACCGGCGGCTATGATGCGCTGTGCCCGTTGATTTATGCCGGCTTCGATTCGCTGCAGGCCCTGGCTCCGACGCCCTGTCGGCCGTTTGACGCGGAGCGCAACGGACTTTCCCTCGGCGAAGGCGCCGCCGTGCTGGCGTTGGAATCGCTGGCCTCCGCACAGGCGCATGGCGCGGAAATCCTGGGCGAAATCATCGGCTATGCCGCCGCCACGGACGTGCATCACCTGACCCAACCGCATCCGCAAGGCGACGCGGCCTTCATCACCATGACCGAAGCGTGCGCCATCGCCGGCCTCGGGCCCGAAGCGGTGGACTACGTGAACGCGCACGGCACGGCCACTCCGCAGAACGATGCCACCGAAGCTGCCGCCATTAATCGTTGGGCCGGTTCGCGCGCGGCCAACCTGCCGGTCAGCTCGACGAAGGCCAGCGTCGGCCATTTGCTCGGTGCGGCCGGCGCCGTGGAGGCGGTGGTTGCGTTGATGGCCTTGCGCGGTCAATGGCTGCCGCCCGAATCCACCCTCCGCATGCCCGATCCCGCCTGCACTTTTCCCCTAGTGCAACAACCGACCACCGCCCGGGTTAACGTCGTGTTGAGCAACTCGTTCGGCTTTGGTGGCGCCAACGCCACGCTCGTCTTGCGGAGGTGGACATGAGCCACGTCTTCGTGCATGGGTTGGGAGCGGTTTCACCGGCCGGCTGGGGCGTGCCGGCACTGCGTGCCGCGCTGGAACGCGCAGAGCCGGTTCCCCAGACGGATTTGCTGCGCCCCGGCTGGCCCCGGCCATTGCGCGTGCGCGCAGTCCCGCCGCCCCTCACGCGTCCGGCCTTTCTCAGCCATCCGCGTTATCGACGCGCCAGCGTCATCAGTCACCATCCCGTCGCCGCCGCGCTGGAGGCGTTGGGACCGGACGCCGCGCGGGCGCAAGCCGGCGAACTGCGCATCGCCTCCATCCTGTGCATGATGGCCGGCTGCGTCACGTATTCGCGCCGATTCTACGAGGAAGTCCTCCAGGACCCGTCCACGGCGAGTCCGTTGTTGTTTCCAGAAACGGTATTCAACGCGCCCGCGAGCCACCTCGCCGCCTACCTGGGTTCGCGCGCGCCCAGCTATACGATGGTGGGAGATGACACGGTATTTCTGCAAGGGCTGGCGGTGGCCGCCGATTGGCTGGCGGCGGGCAAAGCGGACGGCTGCCTGGTGATCGGCGTGGAGGAAATGGACTGGCTCGTCGGCGACGCGCTGCATCTGTTCGCCCGCGACGCCATCCTCGGCGCGGGCGCGGGCGCTCTCTACCTCCGCCGCGAAGCCCCCGCCGTAAACGCGATCGAGCTGGCCGCCATCACCGACGTTGTTCCTTTTTCGAGCGAGGCCGACCGCGTGAAGGCCGCCCAAGTGGTGCGTCAACAATTACCCCCGGGCAGTCCGCAAGAACTCTGGTGCGGCAGCAGTCAAGGTCGCGTGCGCACGGATCGCGCCGAAAGTGCGGCCTGGCAGGACTGGCCCGGCGCGCGACTGGCGCCCAAACAATGGCTGGGCGAGGCGTTCACCGCAGCGGCGGCCTGGCAATGCGTCGCAGCCTGCGATGCCATCCGGCGCGGCGCAGTCACTGCCGCAAACATCAGCACGCTCGGCGCGAATCAATATGCGGCCGGCGCGCGCTTCACCGCCGGTTCCACCAGCCCAATCGCATGAGCGAAAGAGTTATTCTGATTACAGGCGCCAATGGCGAACTCGGTCTTGCCCTGGCCCGGACTTTTTTGACGGAGTCGCACGAAAACCGCGTCTGGCTCGCGGTGAATCAGCGCCGCGACCAGGCCAGCGCGCTGGCGACCGCACACCCGGAGCGTTGTCAGTTGGTGCCGCTCGACGTCCGCTCGCGTGCGGATTGGAATCGTGCCGTGGCGGAAATTCTGGCACGGCATCAACGCCTGGACGTGCTGGTCAACAACGCCGGCGGGCATCAGGACGCCTTGCTGGCCATGATGAAACCCGAGGCGTGGCGGGACGTTTTAAGCGTCAATCTGGACGGCACCTTTCATGGCTGTCAGGCAGTTCTGCCCACCATGGTGGCCCAGCGGAGCGGACGCATCATCAACATCGCGTCCCTGAGCGCCCTGCTCGCGCCCCCAGGCCAGACCAACTATGCCGCTGCCAAGGCGGGCGTCGTGGCGCTCACACAGTCCCTCGCGAAGGAAGTGGCCCGCCTGGGCATCACGGTGAACGCGGTTTGCCCCGGTTACATCGAAACCGCCGCGCTCGCGACGATGGACGAGACCGAACGGCGGCAGCGGCAGCAGCAGATTCCCATGCGGCGATTTGGGCGGCCCGACGAAGTGGCCGCTGCCGTGCGCTTTCTGGCTTGCCCGGAAGCCGGCTACATTACAGGCTCCGCGCTCAAAATCGACGGCGGAATCCTGTAATGCAAAACTCTGAGGAATTGAAATCGCGAATCCGGCGCGTGCTGGTGGACAACTTGATGCTCCAAATCCAACCGGAAGACATCGCGGATGACACGCCGTTGTTCGGTCCGGAAGGTTTGGGCCTCGACTCGGTGGACGCGCTCCAACTTGTGGTCGCGCTCGACAAACAGTTCGGCCTGAAGATCACCGACCCCAAAGCGGCGAAGGACACCTTGGCCACCATCAACACCATCGCCGCTGCGCTGGCCCTCCTGCCGCCCAAAGCCGCCTGAGCCGGACCACCGGCCCCGCCGCGTTAGACAACAAATTCGAGTTCCTGCCGGTGCGGCAGCAGCCCGCGTTCGTAGGCCGTCCCCAAAAAGCGGCGGATGGATTCCCGGCCCCGGTCACCGTAGTCGAGGGTCCAGTGGTTCACATACATGCCGACGAACTTGTCGGCCAGGTCACGCCCCATGTCGCGGGCGTATTGCAACGCGTGCAGCACCGCTTCGGGCCGGTGATCGAGGCTGAATTGGATGCTGTCGGTCAGAACGCCAGAGATTTTGCGGCGCACGTCCGGAGCAAACCGTTTGTGGATCACGTTCCCGCCGAGCGGCAGCGGCAGGCCGTGGTTCTCCCGTCCCCACCAAATCCCCAGGTCTTCACAAACCTCCAGCCCCTCGTTGCGGTAGGTTAACTGCCCTTCGTGAATGATCAGCCCGACGTCCGCCCGGCCCTCGCGGACCGCCTGAAAGATTTGGTCAAACGGGACAACGATGTAATCAAATCCCTTCGCGGGCTTGCCCAGCCAGAGTTGCAATGCCAGAAATGCGCTGGTCATGGTGCCGGGCACGGCAATCTTTTTCCGCGCCACTTCGTCGCGGGTGAATTTTTGCTTCGCCACCAGCATCGGCCCATAGCCGTCGCCCATGCTCGCGCCGCTGGGCAGCAGCGCGTATTGGTCGCTGACGTAGGCGTAGGCGTGGATGCTAACCGCCGAGATGTCGAGCTCGCCACGCGTGGCCCGCTCGTTCAGCGTCTGAATGTCCTGCAGGATGTGCTCGAAACGGAATCCGTGCGTGGGAATCAGTTCCTTCGCCAGTCCGTAAAACATGAAGGCATCGTCGGGATCCGGCGAATGCCCCAGGGTCAAGGTCGTCTGCGCCATGCGGACAAAATAAGGACGCCCCGCCCGTCTGTCACGACTGATGCGAGGTGTCGCGAGACGGGCGGCGGCACCGCGTCGCAGCGCGTGGCTATTGCTAGACGACCAACACGGAATTCTGGCCGCCAAACGGATTCGGCGTGAATTCCCGGGCGTTCGGGTCCGCGAGCCACTGGCCATCCACCACGAACATGTATTCGTAGCGGCCCGGACCAATGGTGAGATCCTTGATCCACGCGCCATTGCTGGTGCAGCTCGCCTGCTCCGGCTGCCACGAATTGAACGAGCCCGCAACGGCCACGGATTGGGCGCCGGGCCGGGACAACTCCAGCCGCACCTTGGGGGGCTTCGGCGCGGCCGGCTTGGCCGGTTGGGGTTCAACTTTGGCCTTCGTCTGCGGAGCCGCGACGGCGGCGGGTTTGGCGACGACAGGTGGCGCAACTTCCATAATCACCTTGGCCTGCGCGGGGGCCTTGGCTTTCGTTTTCTTGTTTTTGGTCATGACTATCCTGGGTTTCCCGAAATAAATCGGGTGTTCCTGATGTAAAGCAACGCGTGTGCCGGGGCAAATCCGGATTCGTAACAAAACGGTGTCGCGCTGTATTTCAATCACCTGCGGGCCAAAAAACTTTCGCCCGCGCCGGCGGCGGCCTGTCGCTTTCTTCTCACGCTGGTCAAGAAATCCGTGCGCCCGCCGCATTTTCCGCGCAATGCCCTTGCCTCCCCGCGCTCCGAATTTACACTCCGCGCGCCGTGCCGAATCTGAATTCACTCAACCCCCAGCAACGTCAAGCCGCGGAAACCCTTCGCGGGCCGGTGCTCATTCTGGCCGGCGCGGGCACCGGCAAGACGCGCGTCATCACCTTCCGCATCGCCCACATGATCGAGCAGGGCATCGCGCCCGGCAACATCCTCGCCGTCACATTCACCAACAAGGCCGCCCGGGAAATGCAGGAGCGCGTGAACAAGCTCGTGCCCCGCGCGCGGCGCAGCGAACCAGCGGCCAAAAACAAGGAAGACCGCCCGACAATTTGCACCTTCCACTCGCTGTGCGTGCGCATTCTCCGCCAGCACATTGAAAAGCTGGGCTACAAGCGCAATTTCGTCATCTACGACGAGGCCGAAACGCTGAGCGCCGTCAAAAAGGTGCTCTCGCACATCAGTGCGAAGGGCGAAAAAATTGATGCCGCGGCCATCCGGGCGGAACTCAGCAAGCTCAAAAACGCCGGCGGCGCCGCGAATCCCAACCGCGGTCACAGCATCCTCGCCAGCCACATCCTGCCGCGCTACGACTCCGCGCTCCGGGCCTGCAACGCCGTGGACTTTGACGACCTGATCCTGCTGACGCTGAAGCTGTTCAAGGAACATCCCGACGCGCTTGAGGCGTGCCGCGCCCGCTATCGTTACGTGATGGTGGACGAATATCAGGACACCAACGCCGCGCAGTTCCAGCTCGTGCATGCGCTCACCTGCGAGCATCGCAACCTCTGTGTCGTGGGCGACGACGACCAGAGCATCTACGGCTGGCGCGGTGCGGAGATTTCCAACCTGCTCGACATGGAAAAGCACTTTCCCGAGGTAAAGGTCGTGAAGCTCGAGCAGAATTACCGCTCCACCAACACCATTCTGCACGCCGCCAACGCCGTCATCAAGAACAACGCCCGGCGCCGAGGCAAACAGCTCTGGTCCGACAAGGGGCACGGCGCCAAAATCACGCTGCACACGTTCGAGAGCGACGAGGAGGAGGCGCGCACCGTGGTCGAGGAAATCGAATTCCAGCGCCTGGCCCGCCGCGTGCCGTGGGGCAGCCAGGCAATTCTCTTCCGCACGAACCTCCAGTCGCGCCCGCTCGAAATGGCGCTGCGCCAGGCCCGCGTGCGCTACCATCTCATCGGCGGACAAAGCTATTTCGACCGCCGCGAAATTCGTGATTTTCTCGCCTTCCTCAAGGTCATGCTCAATCCGCACGACGACATCAGCCTGCTGCGCATCGCCAACGTGCCGGCGCGCGGCTTGAGTGACGTGACGATGGAGCGCCTGCTCGCGGCGAGCCACGAACGCAAGCAATCCGTTTACGCTGCCCTGCAGAATCCGGTGGTGCAGGCCGGCTTCCAGGCCCGGACCCGGGAAGCCATTGAAGGCTTTGGCGCGCTCATCGAACGCACCCGCACCACCCTGCAAAGCGCCGAGTTCAGCCACGACCCGCAGGCGCTCGAAAAGTGGGCGGAACACTTTCTGAACGGCATCGGTTACTTCGAAGAACTGCGCCGCGGCGAAAAAAATGTGGAAGTCGCCGATGCCCGGGTGCGCAGCGTCAAGGATTTGCTGGCCGACCTCGACGCCCACGCCGAACCCGGCACGCCGCTGCCGGAACGGCTCCAGGCGTTTCTGGAGGAAGTCACGCTCGACAACGAACGCGAAGATGAAAAGGACGAGAAAGTGGGCGACGCAGTGACCCTCATCACGATGCACTCCTGCAAGGGACTCGAATACCCGCATGTTTACATCGTCGGCCTGGAGGACGGGCTGCTCCCGCACTCACGCTCGAAGGTGGAAGGCACACTGGACGAGGAACGCCGGCTGTTTTACGTGGCGGTGACGCGGGCACAGGAGCGGCTGACCATCAGCCATTGCGCCAGCCGCAAAAAATACGGCCAGGCCCTGCCTTGCCATCCCTCGCCCTTCCTCAAGGAAATTCCGCCGGAATTGGTCGAGCACGCGGACGAAAAGAGCAAGGAACCCGTCACCGTCGCCACCGGCAAGAGCATGTTCGACCTGATGCGCGCGGCCATCGAGTAGTCGCGCACTCGGCCGGGGCGCGCCCGCGAAAAACTGATCCGTTCCCTTCAGCAACTCAGGTCACAATCGGGACAACGAACCACGACCGATACTTTTCCCCGGCAGAAAAATCTTCGCCCCCCTTGGAAGCCCGCTACCCGCCCTGCCGCAGAACCCTTCCACACACCCCCGCGCATGGCTATAGCAGTTGGATGAATACTGTAACTGTCCTGACGGCAGCAGCCCCTCACCCCGTCCCTCTCCCCATCCGATGGGGAGAGGGTGGCCGAAGGCCGGGCGAGGGGCAGGCGAATAACCCGACGGCTACGACATAATTTAAACCGCTCCAGCCAACCAACCGCCTGTCGGCGGACCCTTTCGCGGAAGAAACAAACGCGCTTGCCCAGTGCGGGCGGTGCGGGTGAATTGAGCGCGAACCGGAAGGGAAGCTGTAGGCCGGCCGGCCACTGGTGTTTCATTGAACCCATTCAGGAGCTTTGGCCCCGCAGGCGCCGACCCTACCACTGGTGGCGTGCGTGATCCTTGAAGGACGCGGCACGACCCCGATTACGAGATTGATCACTTGCGTTTGGATCCTGCGGCCCGCCTCCGGTTCCACAACTTAATCCGAGCTTTGGCCGCGCGGGACTTTTCCTCGCACCCATGTCCGGCCTTTTTGTGTTGCCGGCAACTTCATCTTCCCAAAACATACCCCGCAAATTCCCCAATAAAACAGGCTTGAGCTCTCATCCTTGTTTCTTACGAGGCGTCACCTTCATCCTCAACGACTGCACTCCAGAATAACCAGAACAATGGTCTGGCGGTCAACCTTGAGCCACACGTTTAAGAATGTGTCCCGAACGGGCTTAGGAGTCAGCATGTAAGCTCTCCATATACTATCGTATTCTTGATGACGTGCGTAAAAGCTCAGAGCAAGACCGTAAGCTAGAATGCAACAAGCGCAAAGAGCAGCGCCCGCGCAGGAAATCTTAGTTACAGTTCGCGTCATAAGCTCACAGTCGCCTAGACAGTATGGCTTTCGATGAGGGTGAAAGCGGTGTCTGCGCTCCGGCGTAAACGTGAGTTGCGCCGCCGGAGCGGCGCCGAGCCACCGGTTGTGGGACGCACGCCCCAAACAACGCAGAGACGAAAAGCCGATACCATACAGACCTATCTACTCCGCCCGACCCCGCCCGTCCAGCGCCAAACCTGCCGCGCTGGGGCGGCGGGCCGGTGGCCTGAACAGGTGACTGCAGCAAAGGGAAAAGACAACAAGGAGGCGGAAGTCTGCGGGAAATTTACCAGGCTCGTTCAACCCCTAATAGCTTTGGCGCTCCGCCCCACTCTCCCCCCTCCGGCGAAAGCTATCTTGTTTCGTTAGGCCTTTGCGATGAGATGAAGTCCGACATAAATGCCAGTGAGCAAAAGTCCGAGGATCGGCCAGAGGACTCGCTCTCGCCGAAGGAACGCAGCCACAATCAACGCTGCTCCGAAAAACGGCACCCAATACCGAAGATGAACATCAAGTGAGCCGCCACGCTCAGGGCCAAGCGCGGACGGCAAAATGATGGCGAAAAACATCACCAACACACAAACCCCACTCAATATCGGCCCTCGTTTCATCATTGGTGCGCCCCACAGCCTAGATAGTATGGCTTTTGGTGAAAGTGAAAGCGGTGTCTGCGCTCCGGCATAACCGCGGGTTGCGACCTGTGGAGCAGGTCGCCGAGCCACCGGTTGTGGGGCGCGCGTCCCGGACAACCTTGGAACGAAGCGCGAACACCATGCACGTATCTACTCCGCCCGACACCGTCCGTCCAGCGCCAACCCCGTCGATTGGCGCCTGGCCCGGCTACCCAAGTGGGTGATTGTCTTCCACTGCGAATTCACCAAGGATGGCGGCATGCAGCACCGTCGTTTTTTTCCCATGGCATTGGTTGCGTTCGCGCTGGCCGGATTCGGGGCGCACGCTCGTGAGGTCACCTCGCTGGATGCGGGCTGGCGGTTTGAGTTTGGCGACGTGGCGGGCGCGGCGCAGCCGTCGTTTGCGGATGGCGCCTGGCAGACGTTGTCGCTGCCGCACTGCTGGGGCTGGCAGGAGGCCGAACGGGGCGAGAAGCCGCGCCGCACCACGGGCTGGTATCGCCGTGACCTCGGACTGGTTCATCCCCGGCCCGGGCATCGTTACTTCGTGCGGTTCGAGGCGGCGGCGACACAGGCCGAGGTGTTCCTGAACGGAAAATCCGTCGGCCAGCACCGCGGCGGCTTCGGCGCCTTTTGTTTTGAAATCACCCACGCCCTCGCGCCGCAGGGAACGAACGTGCTCGCCGTGCGCGTGAGCAACGTCGAGGCGCCAGACATCGCGCCGCTGAGCGGTGATTTTCCGGTTTATGGCGGCCTTTACCGGCACGGACAACTGCTCGAAACCGCGGACGTTTGCTTCACGCCGACCGACCACGCGTCACCGGGCGTCACGTGGCGGCAAACGAGCGTTTCAGCCACGCAGGCGGTGCTGGACATCACGGCTGAGATTTCCAACGGCACGCGACAGAAGGCGTCACTGATGCTGGCGGCGCGCGTGCTGGACGCGGCCGGAAACACGGTGGCCAGCGTCGAACAACCGGTGGCGGCGGCGCCACGGGTCACCGAACCGCACTGGCTCCGCCTCACCATCCCGCACGCGCACTTGTGGAACGGCCGGAAGGATCCGTATCTGCACCGGGCCATCGTTGAATTGCGCGACCCGGATGGCAACGTGCAGGACGCCGTCGAGCAACCGCTGGGGTTGCGTTCGTTTCACGTGGACCCGGACAAGGGATTTTTCCTCAACGGCGAACCCTATCATTTGCACGGCGTGAACCGGCACCAGGACCGCCCGGGCAAGGGCTGGGCGATTTCCAACGCCGACATGGACGAGGACATCGCACTGTTGAAGGAACTGGGCGCCACGGTCATCCGCTGCGCGCATTACCAGCACAGCGACTATTTTTACAGCCGGTGTGACGAGGCCGGCATTCTGGTCTGGGCGGAAATTCCGCAGGTGGATCGCATCACGGACTCGCCCGCGTTTGCGGAGACGTCGCGGAACCAGCTGCTCGATCTCATCCGGCAGAACGAAAACCACCCGGCGATTTTCTGCTGGAGCCTGTTCAACGAACTGCGCCCGGGCAATCCCGACCCGCACCGGCTGCTCCAGGACCTCAAGGAACTGGCAAACGCCGAGGATCCGACGCGGCCGACCATTGCCGCCACCTGCACGTGGGGCTGGCCGCAGATGAACAAGATTCCCGACCTGCTCGGCTGGAACATTTATCCGGGCTGGTATTCGGAGTGGAAGGCCCTGGATGATTACGGGCGCCAGCTGGACAGCTACCGCACGACCAGCCGCGCGGGCGGCGTGTGCATCAGCGAATACGGTGCGGGCGCCAACGTGAACCAGCACGAGCAGCATCCGCAACAGCCGAAAGCCGATGGCCAGTGGCATCCCGAGGAGTGGCAGGCGGTCGTGCACGAAGAGGCCTGGAAGCAGATGAAGGCGCGCCCGTTCATCTGGGGCACCTTTGCGTGGAACTTTGCGGACTTCACCAGCTACTGGCGGCATGAGGGCGGCGTGAAGGGCCGCAACGACAAGGGGCTGCTCACCTACGACCGCCAGATCAAGAAGGACGCGTTCTTTTTCTACCAGGCGAACTGGTCGGACGAATCCACGATCTACATCACGAGCCGGCGTGACGTTACGCGCACCAACGCGATCACCGACGTGAAGGTGTATTCCAACGCGCAAACGGCGGAAGTGTTTCTCAACGGCGTTTCGCAAGGGACGCGCACCAACGACGGAAACGCGGTGTTCCTCTGGAAAAACCTGCAACTGAAGCCCGGCGAAAACACCGTCGAGGCCCAGGCGGAGCGTGCGGGCAAGCCCATCACCGATCGGTGCGTCTGGCAGCTCGCCCAATAATCAGTCGCCCGGCTCACGGCGCATTCGTCCAGATCAAGCGGTAAAACACACTGCCGTCGGCCGGGCTGACCGGGAATTCCATCACGTTGGTGGCGGCGGAATTGGCAACGGAAAACCAATTCGTTCCCAGTCCGGCGGCGAGTGGATTGGTCTGCACCTGCAACTGCCAGCCGGTGTGATCGGCCGGCCAGGAAAGCGTCAGCGCGCTGCCGGCCAGGGCGGCGGTGAGATTGGTGGGGTTGGTCGCCACCGCGGACTCTACGGCGAGCGTGCCGCTGCCCGCGTCCCAACGCCACGCCAGGCCGTCCGCCAACGGTGGCAGATTCGTGGCGTCGAAAGCGCCCGACACGGCGCCGGCGCTGAACAAGGGGAAGACTTCGCCGGCGGTCAACGTGCCGCCGAGGTTGGTGACCGTCAACGTGCCGCCCAATTTCAGCGTGCCCGTCACCCGCAACTGGTCGTTCGTGAACGGCGCGGCGCTGATTTCCATGAGCGTGACGCTGCCGGCGCCCAGGTTCACCGCATTGCTCACCGTCAGCGTGCCGAGCGATGCACCGGGCGAAAGCTGGGCGCCCGCACCGAGATTGACGAGGCCGCTAAGGGTGCCTTTGCCGCCCAACGTGCCACCGACCACTGAAACCGCGCTCGCCGCCAGTGAACCGTTCACCAGCAACGCCCCACCATTCACGGTCGTCGTGCCGCGATACGAGCTGGCGCCGGAAAAAATCTGCGTGCCTGCGCCATTCTTGATCACGCTGAGCGCGCCTAACGTCGCATCGTCCGCCAGGCCGCCACTGAAGGTTGCCGTGCCCGCCCCGACGTTGAGGGTCAACTGGGCGGGAATTGCCGTGCTGTTGGTGATCAAACCGCCGCCGGAGCCGTCGGCAAGCGCAGCAAGCGTTTGGGCATTGCCGCCGAGGTCAAACGCTGCGCCGGTGGACACGGCCAGCGTCGTGCCCGCGGGCAGTTGCCCGCCGAATGTTCCCAGCAACGGCGCCGCGCCGTTCGTCAGCGAGCACACTTCCGCGAGGCTCAGGGCCCGATTGTAAATCGCCACTTCGTCCAGTTGCCCGTTCATCTTCGCCACGCCGTCGCCGGCATCCCCCGTGCCGCCAATCCAGAACAGGTTGCCCGTGCTGACGTGCGTCCACGACGTGGTCGTGGCATCGAGATGGCCGTCCACATAAATGTTCTTCGTGCCGTTGGCGCCCGCGATGGCGATGAAATGCCAGTTGCCATCGTTGACGCTGGCATTGCCGGTCAACCAGCCGCCCGCCCAGCGCACCGCGCCCACGCGTGTGCCGGCGGAAGTGTTGCCCTGGTTCAGGTAAAACGCCGTGTTGCCGCTCGCCCACCCCCCGTCGCCCTGATAAGCGTAGCCCGCCCCGGCCTGGCTCGTTTTAATCCACAGGGCGAGCGTCCAATCGGTTCCGGGCGTGCTCGCATCGAGCGAAGTCACCCGGTCGGCAATGCTGACGTAACTGCCATCGCCCGAAAGATTCAACGCATTGCCGCTCGCCCGTGGCGCGAGGCTGATCCCGCTCGCGCCGTTGACCACCACGCCACTCAAGCGGCTGCCGCCCGTGCCGAGGTTGGCGACTATGCTGCCGTTCGTCGTGCTCGTGGTGTCGTCGAAGGAAAACTTCACCAGTGGATCCCGGCTGAGTTTCAGCACGCCGCCATTCACCGTGGTGTTGCCCGCGTAAAGATTGGCCGCGCTCAGCGTCAGGACACCGGCGCCGGATTTGATCAGACTGCCCGGGCCACTCAACACCCCCGCGAAGCCGCAATTCTGGCCGTTGTTGCCAAGGGTCAGCGTGACGGGCGCGCCCGCATTGTTGGTCAGCCCCAGGTTCCGCGAGCCGCTCAGCCCGCCCAATGTCGCCGCGCTCAGGGTGCCGAAGCTGAGCGTCCCGGTGTCGCCAGCGGCCAAATCCACCGTGCTGCTGAGCAGCGCCAGGCTGTGGCCCAGAATCAGGGAGCCGGAACCGATGCGCGTCGAACCAGTGAAGGTGGTCACACCGCCGAGCGTGAAGGTTCCCGTGCCGACTTTCATCAGTCCCCCCGCCCCGCTCAATGAACCGGTGTAAGTCTGGTTCAGATTGTTTGCGCCCACGGACAACCGGACCGGTGCGCCGAAGCCGTTTACCAACGCGAAACCGCGTGAGCCGGTCAAGCCGCCGAACGTTGCATCCGTCAACCCGCCGAAACTCAACGTGCCGGCGTCGGCGGCGTTCAGGTCGAGCACGCCGCCCTGCAACGCCGCCGGGTTGGCCAGGCGCAACGTGCCGCTGCCGATGCGGTTGGTGCCGGTGTGTGTGTTGGCGCCGGACAACGTCAGCGTTCCCGGACCCACCTTGGTCAGGTTGATGACACCACTGCCGTCCGCGACGGTGCCCAACAGGTTGAAATCGCCGGCGCCCTGGAAGGTCAACGTGCGGGCGCCGGACGTGGTGGACGTCACGGTGCCATCAAGCGACAGCAGGCCGGAATCGGACTGGATCAGGAAATAATTGCCGCCAGCGTTGACCGAGAGACCGCCGGAGACGGTGTTCGTGCCCGCCACATTTTCCACTGCCACGGAGGCCGTGGTGCGCCCGCTCAGCGCAACCGACGCCGGCGTGGTGATGCCGCCCTTCGCGCCATCCAACTGCAACGCGGAGCGGCCGCTGTTGTTGTTGCGAAGCTGGATGCTGGTGAGGTCCGCCAGCGCGTTCGGATGCGCGATCCGCACGAGGCCGTCATTCGCGCTCGTGCTGGCGGAATCGAGGTAGGCCGTGCCCGCCACCGAATTCGCCGCCTGCAACACCAGCGCGCCCGCGCCGCTCTTGGCAAAGCCGTTGTCGCCCGCCAGCGGCACCGCGTTCGTGGCGATGCTCTGATTCACGATGATGGCCGGCACGGTGGCGGAGCCGGTGTCGAGCGTCAGCACGCTGTCGTTGGTCGGGACAAGCATCCACGCCTGCGCCCCGCCGGTGTCGCCAAACTTCAGCATGCCGATGCTCCGTGAACTGTCCAGCGTCACGGTCCGGTTCGCGGAAATATTCAGCGTGCTGAAGTCGGCCGTATTGCCCGCGCCGTTTGCAGGGAAATTACCGCTCCACTTGACCGCGTCGCTCCAGTTGCCATCCGCGTCAGTCACCCAGGTGCCGCTGCCCTGCACAACGGGCAGCGCGATCGCCACCACGGCAAAGGCGCTCGCCCCGGCGGCATCGGTGACCCGCACCGTGAAATAATTGGTTCCCTCGTCGGCAAAGGTGGGCGTGCCGCCCAGCGCGCCGTTGGCCGCCACCGTCAACCAGGCTGCGCCATCAACCTTGCTGTAGGTCAGCAGGTCGCCCGCATCGGCATCGGTGGCGGTGCCGGCGATGGTGCTGGCATACGGTTGATCCTGGGTCGCGGCGCCGGGCGTCAGCAGGTTGGTGGCAAACTGGGGCGCATGATTCGTGATCAGCGCGGCGACCTGCGCGGGCGTGAATGCGTAGTCCGCAAACTGCACCTCGTCGAGCCGGCCGCGCAGCAGCGGGTCGGCGCTGAACTGGCTGCGGCCGAGAAAATTGAACTTCGGGGCAAAACTGGCCGGCGTGAGGGTGAATCCGCCCGCCGACGCCGCGAGCACGCCATTCGTGTAAAGCCGGGCGGTGTTGCCGGCGAGCGTCACGCACACATGTTGCCATTGATTGCTGGCCAGCCCGGCGGTTTCCACGATTTGCTCGCCGCCGCCGTTTTTGATGGCCAGGCGCAACGTGCCGCTGCCGGAACTGGGCGTGAGGAACAGATACTGCGAGGTGTCATTGCCCAGGTCGAAAATGCGCTGCCAGTTTGCGCCGCCGTCCCAGTTCACCCACGCGGCGAAGCTGAAATTGGTGGCGCGGCCCAGGTCGGGCGGCAGTTGCACGTAGTTGTTCGTCCCGTCGAAAACCAGCGCCTGCCCGCTGCGCCCGGCGGTGTAAGCGGGAGCCCCCACGGCCAGGGCGTTGTTGCCGTAACCCGAGCTGTCCAGCGCATTGGTTTCGAAGCGGAACTGCGCCACACTGCGCGCGCCGTGGTCGGGCAGCGCCTGCCGATACGAGAGCGCGGACGGCTGGTCGCGATACGTCACCCCGGCGGCCGTCAGCGAACCATCGTCCCATTCCACACGGCGCACATCTTCCACCCAGTTGTAAATCGCGTAGCGCTCCACGAACGGCGCGTTCTCGAGCATGTTGATCATGGCCGCCACGGCGGCCTGCTGCTGCGCGTAGGTCGGGTCCCCGCAACCAGTCCAGTTTGCACCGTTGTTCCATTCGGTGACCCACAGCGGCCGGTGCGTGTGGTTGTAGGTGTCGAGCAGGAAATTATACATCTGCGTCGCCGCGCCGTTGGGGTCCGCCGGGTTGTAGCACCAGTAATAATGCACGGCCACGAAGTCCACGCGCAGCCCGGCGGCGTCCGCCTGTTGCATGAAGGGATACAGCCAGCTGCTGCGTCCGCCATCCGTCACAGCCGGCGATCCCACGCGCAGCCCGGTGGCCAGCAAATCTGGCCAGGACCAGATGGCGTCGCCCACGGCGATGTCCGCCTGGCTCGCGCTGTCAGGTTCATTGTAGCCGAGCACGGTGTTCACGCCGCGCGACTGCCAGTCCTGCGCCAGCCCCGGCCACCAGCGCGTCTGCCGGATGGCCACGTATTCGAGATCACGCGACGAATTCTGGTCGAGGTTCCAATTGTATTTCCACGCCACGTTCAAAGGACCTTCGATGTTTCCCGCGATGCCCTTCTTGGTCACCCAGCGCCAGGGGGTCACGTAAATGAACCGGACCCGGTCCGCAAGGGACGCGGGAAGCACGCCGAGGTTCAGGTCGCCGTCCTGCGCAATGTAACATTGGCTGAAGCCGCTGCCGTTGGGATTCTCCGCGAGCACCGCCATGTAGCCGCGCTTCAACTTGAACGAGCTGATGTTTTGATCCAGTGCGCCGAGGCCGCTGCCGGTGTAGTAGGTGTATTGGCTGAAGGATGCCGCCGGGCCGGTGAAGTGCGGTCCGGCAAAGGCCTGCAACGGCTGAAACGACGGCGCCTGCGGAATCACCACCGCGCCCGCGCCGTATTGGACGACGCGCACGTTGCCATCCGCCACGGCCGCCGCGCCGTTGACGCGCACCTGACCGAGATACACAGCAACCACGGCGGACGGCTTGATGGCCGTGAGGAACAGCCAGGCGTCGGGCGAATTCAAATTGATGATGCAGCCGGTGAGCGGCGCGGCCGTGTTGGTGACGCGCAACTCGCAGGTGTTGCTCATGGTCACCACCGTGCTCGTCAACGCGGCGTAAGTTTGCACGCCGTTCGTGAGCAGCAGCGACTGGCCAAAGACCAGCCGCGGCAGGCACAGGCCCAGAACGACGGCCAGCCAGGGCCCGGTTCGAGCGAGCGATTTCTTCATCGTGTTCATTGAATTAAAGGCGGCCTTGCGGCCGCGTCAGGGATTGATCAGCACCCGGTAAAACTGGCGGGCTTGCCGGCTGGCCCCTGACCGCCAGGCCCGGGTAACATGGAGCCGGTCATCCGGAACAACGGCAAGTGGAGAATGCGGGTTCAAGGGGGTTACGGCTTCGTTTCGACCAAAGTCACCGGTCCGAGCAGTCCGGACGGCATGAGCGGTGTGTCGGCGGTCAGTTTGCGAACATTGGTCCGGGTGAAACGCTGGTCCGCCGGGAGCGATTGATCCCCGATGATGCGGTTGGGCCAGAAGTTGACGACTTCCACTTCCAGCGTGTTGTCCGCCGGCGTGACCACCTCCGAAATGTCCACCCGGAACGGCGGCGTCCACACGGTGCCGAGCGGTTTTCCGTTGAGCTTGACGGAAGCCAGCTCGCGCACGTCGCCCAAATCCAGGTAGAGCTTTGCGCCCGGAGTGGATTGCGCGGCCGCAGGCAGAGCGAAGCGTTTGGTGTAAGTGGCCGTGCCGGAGTAATACTTGATGCCCGGCTCCGGACGCCGGGTCCAGTCTTCAAGTGCAGCAAATGCCACAGAAGCCGGCCCGCCCCACTTCGGATCGAAGGCCACCGTCCACGGACCGGAAATTTCCCCCACGGTGGAAATCGCCGGCGTGTTGCTGCGGGCGGCGGACGGATGCTGGGTCGCCGGTTCCCGGAAGACCACAAACCACGAGCCGCACGGATCGAACGTCAGCGGCACCGTCGTGCGTCCGTCGTGCTCCACATGGGCAGCAGCGAACTGGTGCGCACCGGACACGGCGTTCCACAATTCCGGCGCCAATCCCTGAACCCGGAACGTGCAATTGGCCGTGAGCGTGGTGTTGGAACGGTTCGCCACGAAATAAATCTCCGTCTGGCCGTCGCGCCGATGGATGTAGTCCAGCGCCGCCGCACTGCCCTCGACCTCGAAGTCCGGCCGCACGCCGTCGGCCAGCAATACTTCGCGGGCGGTTTGTCCGACGATGACGCGGCCCTTGCCGAAGTGATGAACCAGCACGGGCGCAGCGTTCGCATTCGTCCCACCGGACGATGGCTGGCTTGCCGCCTCGCCCCACAATTCGCGGGCCAGTTGGCGCACCTCGACGTCGCAGCGCGGATAGTCCGTCAACGAATTGGCGGTCTGCGGCGGCGCGCCGATGACGGTGGCGCCCGCCGCCACGAGGTCCTTGATCTTGCGCAGCACCGGGAGCGCGATGGCCGGCCGGCCCGGCAGCACCAGCACGCGATAGCTCATTCCGTCCGGCAGAACGATGCGGCCATCGCGCACTTGGGCGCGGGTCAGGAGATTTTCCTCGGTGAACACATCGTAGTCGTAGCCGGCGCCGACCTGCGCCGGGTCCGACTTGCGCAGTTGGGCGAAGTTGGGCACGTGATTGCCGTAGTAATACGCGGCGTCCGCCACGAAGAGGCCCTGCTGCAACAGCCATTGCGTCCGGTTGAGGTAGGCGAAGAACGCGTCCGACTGGTCCCACCACGTGACCAGCGGATTCAGATGTGTGCCGGCAAAATACTGCTGGCCGGGAATGCCCTCGCTGGCCGGCGAACACACAAACGCGTGCCAGACCAGCCGGTTCAGCCCTTCGGTGCAGGCGTGGTCGAACGACGGCTTCAAATTGTCCCAGAGCCGCTCCTGCCAGTGGGGGCCGATGGTGGTGAAGCCTTCCGCGAGCACGAACTTGTGCCCGTAGGTGTGCGCCGCCATGGCGGGCTGTTTCACAAAGAACCGGTTCTCGTCGCCGATGCGATGCATCCACGACCACGCCCAGAATTCGCTCATTGGCGCGTCATCAAAGCCGAGGCATTGCTGCGCGTCGATCGGCACGGCGTGCGGTCCCCCGGATTCCGGATGAATCAGCAGCCCATGCCGGTGCGCGCCTTCGCGGAACAACCGGTAATGATTGTCGATGGCCAGATCACCCATCGTGCGGCGAAAATCGTTCAAATACCGGTTGCTCTCCTCGCGGCTGTTGACGATGCGCCCGGCGATGACAGGCAGGAAGGGAATCGGATCGTAGCCGCGGCGTTTTTTGAATTCCGCCCGCAGGGTGGGCGTCCAGTTGGCGACTTCGACCTCCCAACTGTCCGTGTGCAGATACTTGAGCGTTTTGCCGGCCAACGGACCGGCGTCCGCAATCAATGGCTCCACCACCGCGTCCCAGTAGCGCCGGAACGCGCCCGCGTCGAACGGGTCAATCGCATACCCCTGCCAGCCGTCGCTGCACGTGGAGACGTAGCAGTGGTCGTTCAGCGTGCAGCCGAACCGGAGCACTTCCCACGAACCTTCCGGCACGTCCCAACGCAAGGTGCCATCCGGTTCCAACTTGCCCGAGAGGTTCAGCACGTCGGCCGCGCGCACATCCGCATCGCCCGGCTCGGTGGGATACGATTCCAGCAGCGGGGTCGTGTCGGGCGCGGAGAAATGCAGCGCCTTGATCATGGCCTTTTCCTCGTAATTGCGGAGCGGCCGGTGCGGCGCCGCAGGCCCGGGCGTGACCCAACCCTGCGGTCCGCCCAGCCGGATCTCGGCCATCTGCACATTGCGCGGAGACGCAGCCGAAACGGGATCATACGCACCGGTGAACACGACGCGAAACAGCCGCCCGGTCACGGGCGCGAACGCCAACTGAAGGGCATTGGTGGGCCCGGCAGCAAACGGCTTCACGGTTTGAAACGCCTGCCCATCATCGCTGACCTGAAGTTCGCCGGTGCGCGGGCCGTAACCCGGTCGCGGTTCCAGCACCAGCTGATTGACGGTGACACGCTGGCGAAACTCGAGCTGCAACCATGCCGGCCGACCGGGCGTGGGACCTTCGCCAGCCGACGTGCCGCTGGAAACCCAGAAGGTGGACGCGTTCTGATCGACAAGATTCGCCGCCGGATACGCCGCCTGCGCAGAACTGGCCGTGACGCGTTCCAACGCCACCTTGCCCGACGCCCCAACCTGACGCCGGTAAGCCAGCACAAAAAGATCACGGTAATAACCATCCCGCGCTTTGGGCTGCTCGAGCTTTGCCGCAAACGATTGCGCTCCGCTGACGATGCGTTCCGTCCACACGAGCTTCTTCGGCGCGTCATCCGCCTTGACCATGGGGCCGCCAAGATTCCAGCCGCTTTGGATGTTCAGGCTCATTTCCAGGCCCAGCCGGTCGGCTTCATGCAACGTGTGCCGGTAAAGCTCACGCCAGGCCGGCGAGAAAAACGTGGGGCCGTGCGGCACCCGCGCGTTGCCCCACTGCTCGGCGCCGCCCGCATCACAGATCAGCGCCCCGCCAAATCCCTTCGCCGCCATCTGCTCCAGGTCGCGGGTGATGGCCTCCTGGGTGACGTTGCCGTTCAACCACCACCAGTAGGCGCGCAATTTGGCGTCGCGCGGCGGATTGGCCCAGCCCGCGTCGAGCTCGGGTTCCGCCGCCGAAACCGCGCAGAGCCCCAGCAAGAGCAGCACAAGCCCAAGGCACACTTGCTTCAGGCGCACAAGAAAACGGGCCGGCGGTTCAATGCACATCGTTTTGCGGGTTGAAAATCACGGCCACGTTGGTGAACTGGATGGTATTGGCCGGGGAAGCCGAGTTGAACAACGCGGCGCCAGCCAGCATGCCAATTTGATCGAAGGACATGGGCGCCGTGTTGTAGTTGGTGTTCCGATAGCTGCCCGCGTAGGAATACGGGCTGCCCCCGACGCCGGTGAGGCTCCACGAAATCTGCTGCACGCTGGCCTCCAGCAGCGTGATGGACAGGGAAAAGTTGTAGGTGCCCGCCGCCCAGCCGGCGTTGTAATTGCGCAACAGGACGTCCGGACGCAGCGCGTTGACCGGCGAGCCGGACGCGAACACGCCCGGGTTCGGATTGTTCCGCACGAACAACCCGGTCGCCGCGCCGCCGCCGCCGCCCGCGGGATTGCCGAACAGGTAGCCGAGCCAGTTGGTGTCGGTCGTGTTCGTCCCGCGATAGAACAGCCCGATGCGGAACTGCATGTCCCCATCCGCGTTGATGTCACCGGTCAAAATCACCTGCCCCGTGCAGGTCAGGGAATCCCCGGGATTGACGAGTTGGAGCGACGCGCCGATGGGCGAATAGGCGTAGAGCGTGCCCCGCTGCACCGCGTTGTTCGTAAAGACCGGGCTGCTGGTGTTGGTGCTCACGAGACCGAAATTCGGGTTGAGGCAAAACGGGTCGTTGACCCAGTTGGCCGGTCGATACGTCTGCGCCACCAGCCCTCCGGCAGCCGCGAGCCACACGGCCAGCACCAGCCACCCGGACCGGCAGGAATTCGGTTTGTTCATAGCTAGGCAAAGATTCGTCGCCACCGGTTTGCGCCCATCATCGCCGACTGTTTCCGCACGCCGCATGCGACCGGCGCTTTACTTGATGCGGGTCAGACTCGCGCGCCGGGTTTCCAGCGCGCCAAGGTCGTCCTGATAAAAATACAACTCGCGCGTGCCCGGACTCCAGCTGTGAATGTAAAACATTTCGTTCGCCTTCACCCAGCGCGCCGAGCCATCAATGAAGACCTCGTTGCCGCCGGCGGGCAGCCCGCCCGGCCCCTTGTGCGCCGGCAAATTGGAGAATCCGCTGGGCGGCGGGTTGTTGGCATTGTCGCTCCACTTGCCATCAAACTTGATCACCAGGTCGGCCGCGAGCATCCACGTCGGCTTGGACGTGGCCACCTTGATCGGGCTCGCCGAGACAAACGAGCCCAGGTTGTTCTTCCACGTGGCAATGCCGCCGTAATACTGGTAGCCGAGGGTCCATTGGCCGGAAGCCGTGTTGTAAGCCGCCAGGCCGGGCCGGTTTGGGCAGGACCATGAATTCGCAGTGCCGTTGGCATTCACCACCAGGCCCATGGACTTCACATTGTCCACGTTCACCGTCGTAAGTTGAATGGGCTGGTCGGGCGCGCCACCCACGGAACTGCCGGCCACCATCAGGCGGTCGTCGTTGTCGCCGGCATACATCAAACTGCCAATGCCGATTTGTTTGAGGTTGTTCAGGCATTGCGTTCGCTTCGCCTTTTCCTTGGCCGTGGCCAGGGCGGGCAGGAGCATGGCCGCCAAAATGGCAATGATGGCAATGACGACAAGCAGTTCAATCAGCGTGAATCCGGCATGGCGTTTCGGAGCGGAGAGGATTTTCTTCATGTTCATTCGAAACCGACACGCAGCCGGTTGAGCTCTTTTAATTCATCCGGTGCGGCTGGCGGTTCGCCCGATTTCAATCAACCAGCAGGCAATGCATTCAGCCTACCACGCGCGGCGGACCATCAACCATTACCCGGTCGGGTGAATTGCGGCCGCCGATGATGCCGTCCAAGGCCGCGAACGCGCCGGGTCATTGCTCTGAAAAAACCGCCGGACCGTTGCCAGTCCGGCGGTTTTGAGAGTCAGCTGCGCGGAAATTCTCGCCGCGCAGTTCGTTTGGCTTACGGATACACGAGCCGGTAGAACGTGGCCGGCTGCTGCGGATCCACCGTGATGTTCGTGCTGGTGACGCTGCCGTCCGTGACATAGACCCAGTTGGTGCCGAGGCCGGCCGCCAAGCTGTTGGTCTGCATCTGGAGCTTCCAGCCTTCATCCGGCCACGAAAGACTTAGGGTATTGCCGCTGACGCTGCTGGTCAGGTAACCCGGCCCGCTCGGTCCGGGCGAAGCCACCTGCAGCACACCCGGGCCGGCCAGGTAAGGCGCGCTTGTGGTGCTGCTGTAATAACCGGGCGCCATGCTCGCCCCGTTCAGCACCAGGCCCGCCACCGTGTTCGTGCCGGCAAATTCCAGATCCAGCACGGCGCCGCCCGCCACCGTGACGGTTGATTTCGGCGTGTGCAACGGTGAGGTGTTCGACAGCGTCAGCGTGCCGGCGGCCACCGTGAGGTTCAGCTTGCGCGAACCGTCGTTGAGCGTGCCGGTGAACGTCGAAGGATTGCCGCTCGAATAGGTCAGCGTCGCATCCGCCGTCGTGCTGCTGTTGTTGATGGTGCAGCCCGAGTTCAAGCCCGCGATGGTCTGGTTGAAGCCCGCCAGGTCAAAGCGCGAGTTGTCCGTGATCACGGAAGCCGTCGGCAGGGCGTTGTTGGCGCCCAGCTTCAACGTGCCGTTCACGACGCGGTTGGTGCCCCACGTGTTGCCCGTGGAACTGACGATCCAGGTCGAACCGTCATCCACCTGGATTTGGCCGTCGGCCGCGAGCGTCATGGTTCCGGCAATGATGCCCACCCCGGTGCTGTTGCCGCGGATGTTGATCTTGCCACCGGCGAACGTGCCGTCTGTCGTGATGGGGCCGTTGATGATGAACGTCGAGTTGGCATCCACGCCAAACCCGACCTGGTTCGCCTCCAGTCCGAGACCGTCACCGGAAATCTTCACCGCGCCGGCCCAGATGTTGGTCACGCCCACGCCGGTGCCGATGAACGAGGAACGAATCGTGCCGGTGCCGCTCGAAGGCATGAACAACGTGCGGTCCGCCGGAAGGGTGATGCCGCCGGACAAAGTCAGGCGCGTGCCACTGAGGCCCGGTCCGCCCGTCGTGCTGGTGAGAACGACATTCTTGTTCGTGCCCAAGGCGTCGTTGTTCGCGAGAATCAGCGCGCCGCCGTCAATCGTCGCCAGGCTCATGGAGTTGGACCCCGCCAGGGTCCACGCGCTCGCGCCGGTCTTGGTCAGCGTTCCGGCGCCGTTGCCGAGATTGATCGGGCCGCTGACGAGACCCGCGCTGCCATTGTCGCCGGTGAGGATGAGTTTCTGGCCGCTGCTGGTGATGCCCGCCGCGTTGGTCAGGTTGAGCGTGGCGCCACCGTCAATCTTGATGCGCGCGTCGCCGGTCAGCGTGATGGCGCCGCCGTAGGTGCTCATGCCACCGCCGCCCTTGCGCAGGGCGCCGTCCGTGAGCGGACCGTCGCCGCTGAGGGAGAGCGGCTCATTGGCGACGTCCACATTCAGCGTGATGAACAGCTGGGCGCCGTTGGACACCACCGTGCCGGCCGCCGGGTCACCCAACGCCGAGCCGTTCGCCACTTGCAACGAGCCCGAAGCAACAGTCGTCAGGCCGGCGTAGCTGTTGCTGCTCGAAAGAATCAGGCCGCCCTGCCCGGCCATCGTCACCGTGCCACCGCTGATGCTGCCGGCCAGATTGACCGTGCCGCTGGGGCCGATGTTCGCGATGCGGCCCGAGCCCGTGATGTTGTTGCTCAACGTCACGTTGTCCGCGTGGTTGATGACGAGGCTGGCGTTGTTGGTCACCGCGCCCTTGCCCAGCGTGCCGGCGTTGCCGAACGTGCCGCCGGTGGGGTCGCCGAGTTGCAGGGTGCCGCCGGTGATGACCGTCGGGCCGCTGTAAGTGTTGGTATTGTCCAGCACCAGCGTGCCGGTGCCATTCTTCGTAAGGCTGCCGGTGATGATGCCCCCGCCGGTGAGCGTGTAGTCTTTCGCCGCATTCACGTTGACGGCCGCAGGCGACAGATCACTGCTCAAGGTGATGGCCGGTGTATTCGTGCCGCTGTCGTCAAAGGTGACCGTGTCACCCGACAAGAAGAATTGATTGGTGCCGGCGAGGAGCCAGTTCGGCGTCACGCCCACGTCCCACAGGTTTTGCACGCCATCGCCCTGCCACGTCAGGCTGGCGGGCACGTGCGTCACAATCAACTGAATGGCCTTGGCCGCGGCGTTGTTGGTGACGGCGAAACCGGGCGGCACCTGCAAGTTGGCGATGTCGCCCGTAAAGGAGCCGTATTGGATGAGCGTGTAGGTGCCGAGCGCGGTCGTGCCCACAAGATTGATCGTTGTCGGTCCCGCCAGATTCAACTGACCACCCACCACCAGCAGGTCGTTGACTCCGCCGCCCACCGTCGTGTCGGGGCTCAGTCCGAACGTGACCGCGCCGTTGCCGTTCAGGTTCACGTTGCCATTGACCGTCAGCGTGCCCACCGTCGTGCCGGGACTGATGACCGTGCTGCCCGCCCCGTCGCTCACGTCGCCCAACACCGTGCCGTCGCCACTCAGAGCCTGCCCGTAGTTCAAAATCAGCCCCCCGCCCGCCGCCGCATTCAAGGTCGCATTTGAACTCACGACGATTTTCGGACTGCTGAGATACGCGGAGTTGCTGAGCACCAAGGTGCCCTCACCCACGGTGGTGTTGCCCAGGTAATAACCGCCGCCGTCGATGGTGAAGATGCCCGGCCCCATCTTGGTCAGGGCCCGGCCCTGTCCGTCACCGGAAATCGCACCCACGGACAACGTGTTGTTGGCCACCGTCACGGTGACATCCGCGCCCAAGGTCACGCCGCCGCCGCCAAAGTTGAGGCTGCTGGAGCCCAGGAATGTCAGGCTGCTGTTCCAAATTGAGGGAATGAAATTGCCCACCGTCAACGGCGCGCCGCTGGTGTTGTCGAGCAGCGCCGGCGCGACCGCGCCCGAGCCGAGGGTGAACGCCCCCAAACCGAGCGCGTTCGGGTGATTGATGTTGAGTTGCGAGCCCGCGGTGAAGGTCAGCAGGGTCAGGCCGCCGGAGAAATCATTGTTGCCGGACAGGGTTAAAATGCCGCCGCCGCGCTTGGTCAACGCCGCGCTGCCGGTGATCGGCACGGACACCGTCATCACGATGCCGGTGCTCCCGAAACTGAGATTGGCGTTGCCGGCCAGCGTGATGCCGCCGTTGGCATTGTTCAACATGATGTTGGTGTTGGCCTGCAAGGTGGCGTTCGCAGCCAGGGTGATCTGGTCGGGCGTCGCCGCCGCCGGATTGCCCGGCACGCTGGCGGGATTGGCCAAAGCGATGAGTTCGTTCGGACCGAGCAGGAACTTGCCGGTGAAGGCCGTGTTGGTGCCGCTGTAAGTCACCGTGCTGTAAGGGTGATTGCCCGGATTCAGGTTGTTGAGCGCGCCCGTGCCGCTGAGGTTCGCGCTGATGATGAACGGGCTTTGATCCGGCTGGATGGTGGAATCCGCGGTGACGTTGATGTTGCCGGCAATCGTCATGGTGTTGACGGAGCCGGCGCCGCTGCGAATCAACCCGCCCGCCAGAATCAGATTGGGGATGGTGTAAATGTTGGTCCCGGCCGAGCCCTTGTAAATGAGCGTGCCATTGGCCGAGTTCAACGGCGTGTCCAGCGTCAACGAGTCGCCTTGGAAGGTGTAATTGTTGGCGTCGCCCGGCGTGCGCATCAAGTGGCCGGCAGCCAGATAGTTTGTTCCAGCATGCGGCGCCAGGGCGTCGCTCCAATTGCCCTTGGCATTGAAGGAGCTGACCCCGAAGGCGTCGTCACCGGTCATCGTGACCTGTGCGTTCAGGGACAGCGCCCCGAGACCGGAGAGCACGCCCGTAAGCGCGAGGATTTTCAGGTAGTTGGTGTTCATATTTTCTGTGGGAGCATTCTGTGAATCGACACGGTCAGGATATTTCCGGGCAAAATTTAAACATCAGCCTGCATCAGCTCATCCCGTCCGCGGCATCAAGACGCGGCAGAAATGCACCAGCCGGCGTTCGCCAACCAC
Organism: Verrucomicrobiia bacterium; assembly: GCA_035765895.1. NCBI lineage: Bacteria > Pseudomonadati > Verrucomicrobiota > Verrucomicrobiia > Verrucomicrobiia bacterium. The sequence goes on from DASTWL010000076.1 coordinate 26,019, forward strand.
AACCCGGGGCCACCGGCGGCTGCATGAATCTCGATGACTGGTCAAGTGAACGTTGATGAGCGACTGTAACAACCGGCTGCGCGCCGTCACAATTACCCGAACGGGTGAATCTGTGCCGCAGGCGGAGCGCCTTCGCCGTGCACCTGCCCGCCGGCGCGCATCACGAAGCCGCCGAAGTCCAGTTGCAGAGCGTTCCACGTCATTCCATACTTTCCCCACCGGTCATCTCATGTTTGTGCGTTTTAGTCCGTCCCCAGCGTTCCGGCCGCCAAGGCGCCTGTTTTGGTTGTGCCTGGGCGTGGCTGCCCTGCTCAGCCGCGCCGCGGCGCAGACCGCGCCCATCACGAACACGGCGGCGGTGCTGGCACTGAGTGTGACGGAAGCCGCCCAGGCACGGCCCGTGCGCCTGACAGCCGTGGTCATCAGCGAATCGGATCCGCGCCAACATGCGCTCGTCGTGGCCGATGACTCGGGCGGCCTTTATGTGCGCGCGGATTCCAACGTGCTGGCCCCTTATCACCGGGGCGATTTGCTGGAGCTGAACGGACAGACCGATCCCGGCGAGTTCGCGCCGATTGCCAAAATCACCCAGGCGAAAAAAATCGGCACGGCTCCCCTGCCCAGGCCGCGGCCGGTCACCTATCACCAGTTGATCACCGGCGCGCTCGACGCCCAATGGGTCGAATTGACGGGCGTCGTGCAGCAATTTCTGCCGGCTTCGCCGGGCTCCGACATCCGCCGCATGGTGCTGGCCACGGATGGCGGCCCGGTGCAGGTGCGCATGACCGATCCGCACGATCCGGCGTTGCAGGAAGATGCCGAGGTGCGCATCCACGCGCTGTGCTTCTACCAGTTCAACCAGAAGCGCCAGTTGCTCAACCCGGTGCTGCAGGTGCCCGCGGGCATTCCCATCCTCGTCGAGAAACCCGCGCCGGCGGATCCCTTCAATTCGCCCGTTCGCGCGGCGGACAGTTTGCTGCTGTATTCGCCCGGCGCCTCCACCGGCCATCGCGTGCACGTGCGCGGCGTCGTGACCTTTGGCCAGCCGGGGTCGTTCGTGTGGATCCGCGACAACACCGCGGGGCTGCGGCTCCAGACGCGTTCGCCCGAGACGGTGCGGGCCGGCGACCTCATCGACGTGCTGGGCTTTCCCAAATTTGGCTCGGCCACCACCACGTTGCAGGACGCCGTGTATCGCAAACTCGGCCAGACCAACCCGCCGGCGCCGATTGAATTGACCAATGCGACCAGCGCCTTCGATTACGAGGACAACCTGATTTCGCTCGAAGCCGAGCTGACCGAAGTGGAACCCGTCCTCGAAGGCATGGCGCTCTCACTCACCAGGGGGGGCACGACGTTCAAGGCCCTGCTCCAACTGCCGGCCAGCGCCCGCACACGCCCCGACTGGCAGGCCGGCAGCCGCGTCCGCGTCGCGGGCATCTGCTCGGTGAATTACGACGATTCGAAGCCGCTCATGGGCATCTGGCATCCGCAGTCGTTTCAGTTGCTGCTGCGTTCACCCGCCGACCTCGTGGTGCTCAAAGCCCCGCCGTGGTGGACGCTGCAACACGTCACACTCATCCTGTCGGTCATCTCGGGCGCCCTGCTGCTCACCATCGGCGCGGTTTCCTGGCAGGCCCGCCGCCGCCTGCGCGAGCAGGAACAACATCGCGCCATGGCGGAGGCGGAGTTTGCCGCCATCCTTGCCGAGCGAAACCGTGTGGCCCGGGAAATTCATGACACCCTGGCCCAGGGCCTCGCCGCCACCTCGGTGCAGCTCCGCCTCGCGCGCAAAAAGGTCAACGGCGCGGGCGAGGAGTTGAGCCAGCATCTCGACGCCGCGCAGCAGCTCGTGCGCGGCAGCCTCGAGGAGGCGCGCAACACCATCTGGAACATGCGTTCCCAGGTGCTGGAAACCGGCGACCTCGCCGGCGCGCTGCAAAACATCCTGAAGCAGATGACCGATGGCACGGAGGTGAAAACGCACTTTGCCGTCACCGGCCGGCCGCGACGGCTCGCGCCGGTCATCGAGAACAATCTCCTGCGCGCCGGCCAGGAGGCGATCACGAACGCGGCGCAGCATTCCGGAGCCAGTCACATCACGGTCACCGTGGACTTCGGCGAAAAGTGGTTTCAACTGACCGTGCAGGACGACGGACGCGGCTTCGACGCCGGGAACCCACCGCGCAGCGAAGGCGGCTTCGGCCTCATCGGCCTGCGCGAACGCACCACCCAGCTCAAGGGCGAATTGACCCTGCGCACGGAACCCGGCAAGGGAACGGAGGTTGTTCTGCGCGTTCCCGTGGCCGGCGAACACGGTCCCGCCGTCCCGCGGCCATGAACTACTCAAACGGGTGAGTGACACGCCGCCAGCATCATGACTAAGCTGACCAAACGAATGGCCAAGAGTTCCGACTTCATCGGCATCATGCTTGTGGATGATCATCCCGCCTTCCGCAAAGGCATCGCCGCGCTCATCGACAGTGAACCCGGGTTGAAGGTGGTCGCCGAAACGGGCGACGGCCGGGAGGCGGTGGAGTTGTTCCGCCGCACGCAGCCGGATGTCGTATTGATGGATCTGCGCCTGCCGGGCATGGGCGGCGTGGAGGCCACGATGGCCATTCGCAAGGAATTTCCCGACGCCCGCATCATTGTGCTCACCACGTTCGACACGGATGAGGATATTTATCGCGCCATCCAGTCCGGCGCGAAATCCTACGTGCTGAAGGACACGCCCGACGACGAACTGGCGGTCACCATCCGCGCCGTGCATGTCGGCGAAGAAAAGCTGCCGTCCCGCGTGGCCCGGCGCCTCGCCGAACGCCAGCAGCGCGCCGACCTCTCGCACCGGGAAATGGACGTGCTGCAACTGCTCATCAAGGGCCGCAGCAACAAGGAAATCAGCTCCGCCCTGTTCATTTCCGAGGACACCGTCAAGGCCCACCTCAAGACACTCTTCGCCAAGCTCCAGGTGCGCGACCGCACGGAGGCCGCCATCTCCGCCATCCGCCACGGCATCGTGCACCTGGAATAGGCGGGCGCTCCGTTGTCGTGGGCCTCACCCGGTTTGATGGACACCTTGGGGGCGGTGCGCTAACAGAAAGCGCACATGAACAAGCTCAAGACTGCTGAACCCAAGCACACGACTGCGGCGACGCCGGTGCCACAAGCCAAACGCTACGATGACGCCTT
>DASTWL010000077.1 GCA_035765895.1 Verrucomicrobiia bacterium
CGTCCCGGAAGGCTTGGCTTGCATCGCTCCTTTCGACCGGATTTCACGCACCCAATTCAATTTTCCGGTCGAAATCTTTCACCCTCTGCTCGCCTCGTCCTCACACCCGCTCCCACATGACAGGTTCTTCAGGACCGACTATTTAGGGAAAGTCACGCAGGCTCGGCTTCGTTGCGCGTGATGATTTTGATCCGGGGCGGTCAAAGGAGGAGAGAATGAAAAAATCAACCAAAGTGCGCATTGCGATATGCTCTCTGACAGTCCTGGTTGCCGGGCTTGTCATGTATCCGTTTCTTCCGCACCTGCCATTGGACGATGCAACATTACGGAAGATGGTTGTTGGCAGCTGGGTTATTGACGTTCATCGCGCCGGAGGCATCTCTGTTACGGGCGAGTGCTCATTCCGTTCAGTTGGCACCTATTCTTCTCGCCAGAGAATTATTGGCACAGGCGAGCCACGAGAGCTGGCCATGGATGGAACGTGGAAAATCCAAGACGGAACGCTTTTCGAGACGGCGACCAACACGAGTGCTCCCACTTGGCGGCCGCTTGATTCAGAGGTTGGAAGTCGAGTCATTGACATTTCCCAAAGGGAGCTTGTCTTTGAAAGCTCGGGTGATGGCGCCCGCGTATCATTGCACAGGCTGGGAAGGTGATGCCAGCCAAGAGGGTTCATGACGTAACCGCGCGGCTGAGTTGATGGGTAGCAGGGCAACAGCCTCAATCTGCTCACTGCCGCTTCCGGTTCTCGGTTTCAGCTCATGCTTTTCCAGCAAAGCGGTCCTGGTTTTTGTTTCCGGGCGTCTCCATCCGCGTGTGTATTGGATTTGAGCTTTTCGAGGTCAGGCTTGGGGCGGGAAAACTTCAAGGGGGCGGCTTGTTTCAGTTCATCGTAAAGGGGGAGACCGACCGGGAGGGCATGAGCGGGGTTCAGCGGGCCAGTGCCGGAAGGGGCGGCGTCGCAAATGTTCATGGGGGTAACCAATTTTGGCGGGTGCATTTTGGCGGCGCCTGGGTCATCATCCGCCGACCCTGTTGCAATTGGACATTCAATTTATGCCCACCCGAACCAACCGCATTGAAGCCGCCTATCAACTTGCCCGCGAACGTTACGCCGCTCTGGGCGTCAACACGGAAACCGTCCTCAAGCAACTCGCCAAGGTCCCGGTCTCGCTGCACTGCTGGCAGGGCGACGACGTGGGCGGGTTTGAAAATTTCGGCGGGACGCTGGGCGGCGGGCTCGTGGCCACGGGCAATTATCCCGGCAAGGCCCGCACGCCCGACGAACTGCGGGCCGATGCGGAAAAGGCCCTCTCGCTGATTCCCGGCCGCCACCGCTTTAATTTGCACGCGTTTTACGGCGAGTTTGGCGGCAAGAAGGTGGACCGCAATGAAATTGAAGCGCGCCATTTCCGCAATTGGATTGCCTGGGCCAAATCCATTGGCATCGGGCTGGATTTCAATCCGACGTGCTTTTCACATCCGAAGGCGGCCAGCGGCTTCACGTTGTCAAATTCTGACAAGGGCATTCGTCGTTTCTGGATCGAGCATTGCCAGGCCAGCCGGAAGATCGGCGCGGTGATGGGCCGGGCGCTCGGCTCGCCGACGGTCACCAACGTCTGGATCCCCGACGGCATGAAGGACACGCCGGCGGACCGCCGCGGACCGCGCGAGCGTTTGCAGGAATCGCTGGACGAGGTCTTCAAACAGAAGCTCAACCCGAAGCACAATCTCGACGCCGTCGAAGGCAAGCTCTTCGGGATCGGCGCGGAGAGCTACACGGTCGGGATGCACGAATTTTATCTCGGTTACGCCGTGACGAACCAGAAACTGGTTTGTCTGGATGCCGGCCACTATCACCCGACGGAAAACATGGCGGACAAAATCTCCTCCGTGCTCTGCTTCCTGCCCGAAATCCTGCTGCACGTCAGCCGGGGCGTGCGGTGGGACAGCGACCATGTGGTGACGCTGACCGACGAGTTGCAGGCGATTGCGCAGGAACTGGTGCGTGGTGATTACCTGGGCCGCGTTCACATCGGCCTGGATTTCTTCGACGCCAGCATCAACCGCATCGCGGCGTGGACCATCGGCACGCGCAACATGATTCGCGCATTGTGCATTGCGCAGCTGGATCCGGTGGCGAAACTCAAGCAGCTTGAAAGGGCGGGGGATTACACCGCGCGGCTCGCGTTGATGGAGGAGGCCAAGACGCTGCCGTTCGGCGCGGTCTGGGATTATTACTGCCTGAAGCAGGGCGTGCCGGTCGGTGACGCCTGGCTCGCCGAAGTGAAGGCGTATGAGAAGGATGTCTTGTCGAAGCGAAACTAACTCCCCAGACTCGCGGGCGTTCCAAGCATTATGAATCCATTTCTCGGCGTATTCTTTCACTGGCTCGGCGGGCTGGCCTCCGGAAGTTTTTACGTGCCCTACAAGGGCGTGAAAAAGTGGTCGTGGGAAACCTACTGGCTCGTCGGCGGATTCTTCTCGTGGATCATCTGCCCGTGGTTTCTCGCTTCGTTGATGACAAACGACCTGACGGGCGTGCTGCGGCAACAATCCACCAGCACGCTGTGGTGGACCTACTTCTTCGGCGCGATGTGGGGGTTCGGCGGGCTGACATTTGGTTTGACGATGCGTTATTTGGGCATGTCGTTAGGTATGGGGGTGGCGTTGGGATATTGCGCGGCCTTCGGAACGCTGCTGCCGCCCATTTTCAAGCTGTTCATGCCAAGCATCCCGGTGGACGAGACCATTGCGCAAATCGCCGCCACAACGCCCGGAAAAATCACCCTGCTGGGCGTCTTTGTTTGTCTGGCCGGCATCGCGGTCGCCGCCTATGCCGGTTTGACCAAGGAACGGCAGATGCCCGAGGCGGAAAAAAAGAAGGCGATTGCGGAGTTCAACTTTCCCAAGGGTATTTTGGTTGCGACGTTTTCCGGCATCATGAGCGCGTGTTTCTCCTTTGCGCTCACCGCGGGCAAGCCGATTGGCGAAGCCTCCCTGGCGGCGCACACGCCGGAACTGTGGACGGGCCTGCCCAAGCTGTGCGTGGTGCTCGCGGGCGGCTTTACGACGAATTTCATCTGGTGCGTGATGTTGAACATCAAGAACCGCACCGGTTATCAATACCTCGCGGCGCACGTTCGCCCGGAACATGCCGGCCTGACGGCGGCGGGCGGCGAGCACAACGCGCCGGCGGCGCCGCGGACGGCCTCCGACTTGAAAGTGCCGATGCTGGGCAATTATTTCTTCTCCGCGCTGGCGGGCACGTGTTGGTATTTTCAGTTTTTTTTCTACACGATGGGTGAAACGCAGATGGGCAAATATGGCTTCGCGTCATGGACGCTGCACATGGCAAGCATCATCATCTTCAGCACGATGTGGGGCTGGATTTTCCACGAGTGGAAGGGCTCGAGCAAGAAGGCCCACAGCCTGATTGCGGGCGGCATTGCGATGCTGATTCTGTCCACCATCGTCATCGGCTACGGGACCTATCTGAAGGGATTGGCCGCCGCCGGGCATTGAGCCGGCGGAAAAACTGGCAGTTTGAGGCGGGCTCCCGGCGGCGGGAGCCCGTTTGATGTGGCAAACATCTGCTGCATTGCCCGCCGCGCCTGACCTTGATTACGATGCGTCGCGCATCGCCGACGCATGAAAGTCACCCTGTTCATACCCTGTTTCATCGACCAGTGCTTTCCCAACGTGGGCATCAGCGTGGTCAAGCTGCTCGAAAGGCTCGGGCACACCGTGGACTATCCCATGGAACAAACGTGCTGCGGGCAGCCGGCGTTCAACTCCGGGGCGTGGGATCAGGCACGGGCAACGGCGCGGCAGGCGCTCAAGGTGTTTCGCGCTGCGGACGTGGTGGTGACGCCCTCCGGCTCCTGCGGCGCGATGATGAAGGTGTTTTACCCGGACCTGTTCAAGGACACGCCGGAGCACAAGGAGGCCTGCGTGCTGGCCAACAAGACGTGGGAGTTCGCCTCGTTCCTCGTGAACAAACTGGGCGTGACCGACCTGGGGGCGCGGTTCGACGGAAAAGTAACCTTTCATGACGGCTGCCACGGCCTGCGCGAATTGCGCGTGCACCGCGAGCCGCGTGAGCTGCTCCGGCATGTGCGCGGGCTGGAACTCGTGGAGATGACGCCGAACGACACCTGCTGCGGCTTCGGTGGCACTTTTGCCGTGAAGTTTCCCATGATCTCAACGGCCATGGGCGAACAAAAGTGCACCGCCATCGGCGAAACCGGCGTGGACACGGTGGTGTCGCTCGATTCGAGCTGCCTCATGCACATTCAGGGCCTGTTTGACCGGCAGGGCAAAAAGCTGCGCAGCCTGCATCTGGCGGAAGTTCTCGCCAACGGCCTATGAACACGACCGCCAACGCGTTCAAACAGAGCGCCACGCAATACTGCCACGATCTCGATCACCGGCAGCGCATCCGCAAGGCGTTGACGGGCTATGAGGCGAAGCGCGACGAAAACAAGGGGCGCTTCCAGAGCTGGGAGGAGGCGCGGCAGGCGGCTGCGGAAATCAAATACGAAGTCATCAATCACCTCGACCAGTATCTGGAACAGTTCGTCAGCAACCTTGAGCAACGCGGCGTGAAGGTGCATTGGGCGGGCGACGCGCAGGAGGCACGCGAGCTCATCGTGCAGATTGCGCGCGAGCACAACGTCTGGCGCATCATCAAGTCGAAGAGCATGACCGCGGAGGAGATCCACCTCAACGAGGCGCTCGAAAAGAACGGCTTCAACGTGTTCGAGTCGGACCTCGGCGAGTTCATCGTCCAGTTGCGCCAGGAGCCGCCGTATCATCTGGTGTTTCCCTCGATGCACCTCACGCGGCACCAGATCAGCGAAACCTTCACGGAGAAGCTGGGCGCCGAACGCGTCACCGAACCGGAGGAACTGACGATGATTGCGCGCCGCATCATGCGGCAGAGATTTTGCCAGGCCGACATGGGCATCAGTGGCGTGAACTTTGGCGTGGCTGAGACGGGGATGATTTCCATCACGGAAAACGAGGGCAATGCGCGCCTCACCACGTCGCTGCCCCGGATTCATGTGGCGCTGATGGGCATCGAAAAAATGCTGCGCCGCATGGAGGATCTCGCGTTGTTCCTGCCGATGCTGGCCACCGCGGGGGCCGGACAGCCGTTGACCGGCTACAACACCCTGTATGGCGCGGCGAAACTGCCGGGTGAACCGGACGGACCGGAGCAGTTTCATCTGGTGCTGCTGGACAATGGCCGCACCGGCGTGCTGGCGGACGCCGAACAGCGCGATTCGCTGCACTGCATTCGCTGCGGCGCGTGCCTGAATGTCTGTCCGATTTTCCGCAACGTGGGCGGGCACAGCTATGGCACGGTTTACGGCGGCCCGATTGGTTCGGTCATCACGCCCAACCTGCGCGGCCTGCAGGATTGGAAGCATCTGTCGTTTGCCTCGTCGCTGTGCGGGGCATGCACGGCGGCGTGTCCGGTGAAGATCGATCTCGCGCACCATCTGCTGCAGAACCGGCGCAACGCGGTGCAGCAAAACCCCTCGTTCTTCGAGAACCTGCTCTGGAACGGGTTCTCCTTCGTAATGCAAAAGCCCGGACTGTATCGCACCAGCGCCAAACTGGCGGGCCTGTTCCAGCCGTTGCATGGACTGGTCAAGGGCTCGGCGCTTGATCCGGCGCGCGGCTGGACGCAAAGCCGCGAGACACCCAAAATTGCGAAACAAACGTTTACGGACTGGTGGAGGGCGAATCGCGCATGACCGCACGGGAAAAAATTCTGGGGCGCATCCGGGAAGCGTTGCGGGCAAAGGCGCCGGTGCCCGGCCACTCTGGCGAGGCGCATCCGCAGCCTGCGCAAACCAACGTCGAAGCCATCCGCCACTGGCTGCCGCCGGTGGGCGCGAGTTGGGAGGAGCAGTGCGATTTGTTTGCGCGCAATTCCGCGGGATTGAAGACGGAGTTCAAAGTGGTGCCCAACGCGGCCGCGGCCGGCGCCGAAATCAAGCGGCTGGCCGAAGCCGGGAAGTGGCGGCGCCTGGCGGCGCACCAATCACCGTTGCTGACGGAAGTGGTGGCCGCCGCGGGGCTCGCCACGCTCTGGACCGATCCGGGTTATGCGACGGCGGATTTGGAGGCGTGCGATGGCGGCGTCACCGCCTGTGAAGCGCTGGTCGCGCAGACCGGCAGCGTGCTGGTGACCAGTCGCAGTTCCGGGGGGCGGGCGTTGTCCGTGTTGCCGCCCCATCATGTGGTGCTGGCCACGCGCGAACAACTTGTGCCCGATCTGGCGGCCGCCTTTGAACTGCTCCGCGGGAAATATCACGGCAATTTTCCGAGCACGATTTCCTTCATCACCGGGCCGAGCCGCACGGGCGACATCGAGCGCATTCTCGTGCTCGGGGCTCACGGGCCGAAGCAGCTCACGGTGCTGCTGCTGGCGTAGGTTTCCGGTTTTGCCGCAGTCCGAGCGCAAGGCCCAACGCGATGGCCAGCCCGCCCCAGAGCTGGCCCCAGTGCGCGGATTCCCCCAGCAGCACGATGGCGATCAGGGTCCCTGCAAACGGCTGCACGAACACCGTCATGGCCACGACATTCACCGGGACCACGCGCAACGCCGCGAACCACACCGCGTAGCCGATGGCCGTGCACAAGATCGCCAGGTAGGCAATCTCCAGCCAAGCGTGGAGCGGCAACGTCCGCGCGGCGGCCAGCGTGGAAGGACCATCCCAGGCGAAATTAACAAGAGTTCCGCCGAGCAGTGCCAGCGTGGTGACTTTGAGGAACGCCGCCCGTTCGATGAGCGGCTTGCCCATCACCGAATAGGCCGCCTCGCAAAAAAAGGAACTGATGAAGAGCAGGTTGGCCCCCAAGCTGGCGAGGTGAAAATCCGGCCGCCAGATGTTCGAGAGCAGGATGGCGCCCAGCACGCCGAAGAAAAAACCGAACCACCGTCGCGCGGGGACGTGTTCGTGCAGGAACAGCGCGGCGCCCACCGTGGCGACCAGCGGTTCCAGCGCCACGAGGACTGACATGTCGCCCGCCTGGCCCGCCTGCGTGGCGACGACTTGCAATCGCGGTGCGCCCACAAACACGATCAGCCCCATGACCAATGTCTTCCACAGGTCGCGGCCGCGCGGCGCCGGTCCGCGCAGGAACGGCCAGCTGGCGAGCAGCAGGATCGCCGCGAGGCCGTAACGCAGCGTGACGAGCTGGCCGGGATTCAGCCAGTGTTTCAGATCCTTGAAGGCCGAATACGTTCCGCCCCAGAAGACGTTGAAGCCGATCAAGACCAGCAGATAGGTCGTGCGCATCGTGATGTTTTGCCGCTTATGCCGGCGTCTGCCCTTCGGGAAAATTCCTGGGTGGATGCTTGCGCCGGTGGCGTATGACAAGCAGGCGGGTGACGAGAAAGCTCAGAAGTGCGAGTGGCGTCGAAAATATGACCGAGCCTACGAGCCACGGCTTGCCAACCGAGAGGAACGTGGTCCAGCTGCGCCAGGCATGTCCGCCCAGATGTCCATGGCGGAAGGATTCCGGCCATTCGTGCGGCTGGCTCAACAGCCAGTAGCCGAGGTCGTATTCCCAGCGGTAGAGCACGGGCATGAACGGGATCGCGACGTCGTGCAACGTCACCGCGACCGCGGCGGCAATGAGATTGGACCGCGTCAGCCACGCGAAGAGCAGGGAGAGCAGGGTTTTCAAGCCGAACAGCGGCGTGAAGCTGAAAAAGATGCCGATCGCCACGCCGCCGGCAATGGCCTCCGGCGTGTCGCGAATCGCCAGCAGCCTCAGCGAGTGTTCCTTCAGCCAGTTCTGGAGCCGAGTGGTCATTGGACGTTGGCGCGGGCCGTGTGGTTGAAAGCCACGGCATCCGTGTAACGCACGCCTTGCCCGCCGAAAATGTCGAGCGCGGAACCGATCGTCAAATCCACGCGGCCCTGGCCAAGACGGGAGACGGTTTCCAGGTCGGCCAGCGAATTGGCGCCGCCCGCGTAGGTCATCGGGAGGGGCGTCCATTCACCGAGCTGCCGGACGAGTTCGCCATCGATGCCGCGGCACAGCCCCTCGACATCCACCGCGTGAACGAGAAATTCCGCACAGTGCCGGCCGAGCGTGGCCAGCGTTTCACCGTTCACCACCAGTTCGGTGAACTTCTGCCAGCGGTCGGTGACGACAAAATATTGACCGTCGCGCTGGCGGCAACTGAGATCGAGCACCAGCCGCTCGCGCCCGATGGACCGGACGAGGCTGGCGAGCCGGTCCCAATCGACGCGCCCCTCGCGGAAGACCCAGGACGTGACAATGACGTGGGAGGCGCCGGCGTCCAGCCAGCCGCGTGCGTTGTCGAGGTTCACTCCGCCGCCGAGCTGCAGGCCGCCCGGATACGCCGTCAGGGCGGACCGGGCCTCGGTCTCACAGCCCGGCCCAAGTTGGATGACGTGGCCGCCGGTCAGACCGTCACGGCGGTAAAGTTCCGCGAACCAGCGCGCCGGCCGGTCGGAAACAAAATTCGTGCGGAGCTGCCCGGGCGCGTCGCCGAGGCTGCCACCGACAATCTGTTTGACGCGACCCTCGTGCAGGTCAATGCAGGGACGAAACATGCCAAAAAGTAGGTTTGGCCGGCGGAACTTCCAATCGAAATTCGTCGTGGCTGCGTGAACATTGCCGCTTTCCTGTGCGTCGGTTGACCATTAGCGTGAGGCGTTTCCAATCAGGTTCATGGCCGGCTCGCACGTTGTCGTGGGAAAATTCATCAGCAAATTCACCGTCCTCCGCGGAGCCGCCCGCGAATTGTGGCTGACCTTCGCCATCAAACTGCTGGGCTTTGCGGCCTACACGGTCACCAACCTCACGCTCAAGCGGTGGCTGTCCACGGAGTTTGGCTACAGCGACCAGCAGGCGCTCGGGCTCGTCGCCGTCTGGTCCATCACGATGACCATTGTGACGCTGCTGGTTGGTGCGTTGACGGATGCCATCGGATTGCGGAAGACATTTTTTCTCGGTGTCTGGGTGTGCCTGCTTGGGCGGGCGATGATGGTTCTGGCGCCAACGCCGGGGCTGGCCATTGCCCTTGGCTTGTTTCCGCTCGCCGCGGGCGAGGCGCTCGGCACACCGGTGCTGGTCGCCGCGGTTCGTAAATATTCCACCACGCCGCAACGTTCCATCGCCTTTTCGGGCTCCTACATGATGATCAACATCGGCTCGCTCGTGGCGGCATTTCTCTTCGACGGCGTGCGGGAGCACTTCGGCGAATTGGGGCGCTGGCGACTGCCGGGTCTCGGGTTGGAACTGACGACCTATCGCACGTTGTTTCTCGTCAGCTTCGGCCTTGAACTGCTCATCTGGCCGCTCGTCTGGCTGATTCGTCCCAACGTGGACGTCACGGACGCGGGGCTGAAGTTCGTCCCGCCGGCGGACCGCCAGACCGGCGCGCCTCGGTGGGGAAAAGTCTCCGACGCGATCGCACACAGCTTGCGGGAAACGGTTCGCATCACGCGGGCGCTGTTCCGGCAGCCCGGCTTTTACCGGTTGCTGGTTTTTCTCCTGCTGATCGCGTTCCTCAAGCTCATTTTCATGCAGATGTATTACGTGTTTCCCGAGTTTGGCATTCGCGAGCTTGGGGATGGTGCGCCGGTGGGCAAGCTGTGGGCCATCAACGCCATGCTGATCATCGGCCTCGTGCCCATCGTCGGCGCGCTGACGCAGCGGTTTTCTGCCTATGCGATGGTGATGGTGGGCGGCGTTTTGTCGGCGGCTTCGGTCTTCATCATGGCTCTGCCGCCGGTGTGGTTTCAACCGCTGGCTGCGAGCGGGCCCGGGCAATGGCTGGGGCATTATTACCTTGGTCTCACGGGCGAGGTGCATCCGTATTACGTCATGATTGCGCTCTACGTCGTGGTGTTGTCATTCGGTGAAGCGTTCTATTCGCCGCGCGTTTATGAATACGCTTCAGCCATTGCGCCCGCGGGGCAGGAGGCGTCCTACGGCGCGCTGTCCTATGTGCCGTTCCTGCTGGCGAAACTGCTGATCGGAACCTTTTCGGGAACCCTGCTGGCGCGCTATTGTCCGGCCAATGGTGAACGCCACTCCGGGACCATGTGGCTGTTCGTCGCGTTGACGGCTTCGATTGCGCCGGCGGGCCTGATTCTCTTCCGCAAACTGATCCGCGTCCCCGAGGCGGGCCGGGAAAACTAGGCGGGTGTCGCGCGGGCTAGGCCTGGTAATTCAACCACGGACCCAGCCACCGCTCCATTTCGGCCACCGGTTTGCCCTTGCGTCGGGCCAGGTCCTCGACCTGGTCTTTGCCAAGCTTGCCGACCGCAAAGTATTTGGCCTCCGGATGCGCGAAGTAGAGGCCGCTCACGCTGCTGCCCGGCCACATGGCGAAGCTTTCCGTGAGTTTGATGCCCGTGCGCTGCTCGACGTCCAACAGCTTCCAGAGCGTTGCCTTTTCCGTGTGATCCGGGCAGGCGGGATAGCCGGCGGCGGGTCGAATGCCACGATATTTTTCGTCAATCAGATCCGTGTTCGTCAGGTTCTCCTGACGGCCAAAGCCCCATTCGGTGCGGACCTGTTTGTGCAGGTATTCGGCAAAGGCCTCCGCCAGCCGGTCGGCCAGCGCCTCCGCCATGATTGCGTTGTAATCGTCGTGCTCCGCCTTGAAGCGCTTGACGATGGCCTCCAGGCCTATTCCGGACGTAACCGCGAACCCGCCGAGATGGTCGGCCTGCGGTTTAGGCGCGACAAAATCCGCCAGACTCCAGTTCGGTGAGGCGTTCTCTTTTTCCATTTGCTGCCGGAGAAAATGCAGCGTCGTCTGCACCTGCGTGCGGGAGGCGTCGGTGTAAAGTTCCACGTCGTCGCCAACGCGATTGGCGGGGAAGAAGCCATACACGCCGCGCGCCGAGAGCCATTTTTTGGCGATGATCTTTTCAAGCAGTTGCTGCGCCTCCGCAAACAGCTTGCGTGCCTGCTCGCCGTGTTGTTCGTGCTGAAGAATCTTCGGGTAAACGCCGCGCAGCTCCCAGGTGTGAAAAAAGGGCGACCAGTCAATGAAGGGCACCAGGTCGGCCAGCGCGACGTCCACGGTTTTGACGCCCAGGAACGCCGGCTGCGGCAAATCGTCGTGCGTCAGTTTGGGCGCGTTGGCCCGGGCCGTTTCGAGGGAAAGCAGTTTGACCTGCTGGCTGCCGTGCCGGGCGCGCAATTTCTCGTATTCTTCCGCCAACTGTTTGACGAAGGCATCGCGCCCTTCCGCGCTCAATAAATTGCTCGTCACGGGCACGGCGCGGCTGGCGTCGAGCACGTGAACGACCGGCTGGCGGTAATGCGGCGCGAGTTTCACGGCCGTGTGCGCCTTGCTGGTGGTCGCGCCGCCGATGAGCAACGGCAGATGGCAGCCGGTGCGTTCCATTTCTTTCGCGACGTGCGCCATTTCGTCGAGCGACGGCGTGATCAATCCGCTCAGGCCGATGATGTCGGCGTTTTCTTTCTTGGCGGTTTCCAGAATTTTTTCGCACGGCACCATCACGCCGAGATCAATGACCTCGTAGTTGTTGCAGGCAAGCACGACCCCGACGATGTTTTTGCCGATGTCATGCACGTCGCCTTTGACGGTGGCGAGCACGACTTTGCCCTGGGCCTTCACGGCTTCGCCGCGCGCCGCCATCTCGGCTTTTTCCGCCTCCATGAACGGCGTGAGATACGCGACGGATTTTTTCATCACGCGCGCCGACTTCACGACCTGCGGCAAAAACATTTTGCCCGCGCCGAACAAATCACCGACGACGCCCATGCCGGCCATCAACGGTCCTTCGATGACCGCGAGGGGCTTGCCGTATTTGGCGCGTGCTTCTTCGGTGTCGGTTTCGACGTAAGTGTCAATGCCTTTGACCAACGCGTGCGCCAGGCGTTCCTCGACGGTGCCTTTGCGCCATTCTTCTTCGGCCTTTTTGTCGCTGGCTTCGGTGCCGGCGCTGGCGGCTTTCAATTTTTCGCCGAACGTCACGAGCCGTTCCGTCGCGTCGGGCCGGCGATTCAGCAAAACGTCTTCGACCAGTTCCTTCAGCTCCGGCTTGATTTCCTCGTAAACTTCCAGCATGCCGGCGTTCACGATGGCCATGTCCATGCCGGCGCGAATCGCGTGAAACAGAAACGCGCTGTGCATCGCTTCGCGCACGGGATTGTTGCCCCGGAAACTGAACGACACGTTCGACAAACCGCCGCTGACTTTCGCGTGCGGCAGGTTTTGCTTGATCCAGCGCGTGGCTTCGATGAAGTCCACGGCGTAATTGTTGTGCTCCTCGATGCCGGTGCCAACGGTGAGAATGTTCGGATCGAAAATGATGTCTTCCGGCGGGAAGCCGACTTCGTCCACGATAATGCGATAGGCGCGTTCGCAGATGCGAATTTTGTCGGCCAGCGTCGCCGCCTGGCCTTTTTCGTCAAACGCCATCACCACGACCGCCGCGCCGTATTGCAACACTTTCGCGGCTTGTTCCCGGAATTTTGCCTCGCCCTCCTTGAGCGAAATGGAATTCACAATGCCTTTACCTTGCAGGCATTTTAAACCGGCTTCGATGACTTCCCATTTGGAGGAATCCACCATAAACGGCACTTTGGCGACTTCCGGTTCGCTGGTGAGCAGCAGCAAAAACTTCGTCATCGCGGCGACACCGTCAATCATTCCTTCGTCCATGCAGATGTCGATGATGTTCGCGCCGTTCTCGACCTGCTGCCGCGCGATGGCCACGGCTTCCTCGTATTTATTTTCCTTGATGAGCTTGGCGAATTTCGGCGAGCCGGCGACGTTCGTGCGTTCGCCGATCATGATGAACTGGCCGATTTGTTGCGTGAACGGCTGCGAACCGGACAGGCGCAAGGGCAGGGGGGGGATTGGTGTGTTGGATGATTGAACGTTTCCTTTCCCCTCACCCTGACCCTCTCCCTCGGGGAGCGGGGACAGCCGTTGGTCGCTCTGGCTTGAACGTGAAGTGGTCGAGCTGAATCCGGCGGTGTTTTCGTCCGCAAGCGGGGAACGTTTCTCCCTTTCCCCCGGGGAGAGGGCTGGGGTGAGGGGAAACAGTGTGCGATTGGTCTTTGATTCGACAAATTCGCGCGGATGCTTTCCCGCGAGCGCCTGGGCAATCGCCGCGATGTGTTCCGGCGTGTTGCCGCAACAACCGCCGGCGATGTTCAGCAAACCGCTCCCGGCAAATTCACCGAGAAAACGTCCCATGTCTGCCGGCTGCAAATCAAAGCCGGTTGGCGACAGCGGATTCGGCAAGCCGGCGTTCGGATAACACGAAATCGCGGTGCTGGATTTTTCCGCCAGTTCCGCGAGGAACGGCCGCATCAAATCCGGCCCGAGCGAGCAGTTCAGCCCGATGGAAATGGGTTTTACATGTTTTACCGCGTTCCAGAAGGCCTCGACGGTTTGCGCGGAAATCATCGTTTCGCCTCCGCGCCCGACGGCGGCGGAAATCATGATCGGCAGGATTTTTTTCTCCTGCGCAAACACTTCCTGAATCGCCACCAGCGCCGCCTTGGCGTTGAGCGAATCGAAAATCGTTTCCACCAGCAGCACGTCCGAGCCGCCGGCGATGAGTGCGCGGACTTGGTAGACGTAAGCCGCTTTGACTTGATCGAAGGTGCAGACGCGAAAGCCCGCGTCATCCGCGTCGGGCGAATTGGAGAGGGAAACTGTCAGCGGTCCGATCGCGCCGGCGACAAAGCGCGGACGGCCGGTTTGATTGGCGATGCGATCCGCCCATGCGCGGCATTGCTTGGCGGATTGCTCATTGATTTCCCAGGCGAGCTCGTTGAGAAATTTGTTTTCGATGATGCCCTGATAAAACTCGGGATTCTTGCGGCCGCCGTGTTCGCGCGGGTCGTCCACGAAAAACTCGCTCTGGCCGATGCTCGTGGCGGAAAAGGTGTTCGTCTCGATGATGTCCGCGCCGGCTTCGAGAAAGCGGCGATGGATGTCGCAGATCACGTCCGGCTGCGTCAGCGAATATAAATCGCCGTTGTTCTTCAAATCCTTCTTCGCGTCCTGGAAGCGTTCGCCGCGAATGTCCTTTTCGTCCAAACCATACGTGCGGATGGTCGTGCCCATCGCGCCGTCAATGATGACGATGCGTTCGCGGAGCAGGGTGGCGAGGTCGGAACCGGAGGATTTGGCGTGATTTGACATGCTGACGTTCAAGTTATTGAGACTGCCGGAGACAAGGAAGCGGAAGGGGGCAGCTTTGTCAAATCAACAAATCCGGATATGGAGATATGAATCGGCCGCATGAACCTCGGTTCATGCAGGGGATTGATTCGTCTGTTAAATGCGCGGCGTGGCAGGTGTCCGATTGACTCTCCGCGCTTCATTGTTAGCCTTGCGGCTCACAATTTGCCGGGAGGTCCGGCTCCGAGTGCAGTAACAAACCAAATCGAACTATGGCAAAGACTCCGAAATACGTTTACACGTGGGGCAACAAGAAGGCCGACGGCGACGGTTCCATGAAGCCGCTCCTCGGCGGCAAGGGCGCCAATCTCGCCGAAATGACCCGCATCGGCCTGCCCGTGCCTCCGGGCTTCACGATCACCACCGAGGTTTGCACCTACTACTACGCCCACAAGAAGACGTATCCGAAGGAGCTTCAGAAGCAGATGGAGGCCGGCATCGCGAACATGGAAAAAATCATGGGCACGAAGTTCGGCGCCACCACCGGCATGCCGCTGCTCGTTGCCGTCCGCTCCGGCGCGCGCGACTCGATGCCCGGCATGATGGACACGATTTTGAACCTCGGCTTGAACGACCAGACCGTGCTCGCGTTGGAAAAGGCCACCGGCAATCCGCGTTTCGCATGGGACTGCTACCGCCGCTTCATTCAGATGTATGGCGACGTGGTGCTCGGCGTGCAAAAACGTCCGGACGAGGACCATGAACCCTTTGAAACTGTCATTCACGGCTTCAAGCACGAAAAGTATCACGCCGACATCGAAGACTCGAAACTCACCGCTGAAGATCAGGCCGAACTCGTCAGGCGGTTCAAGGCGCTCGTCAAGGAACGCACCGGCCACGCATTCCCGAACAGCCCGTGGGACCAGCTTCGCGGCGCCGCCGGGGCCGTGTTCGGTTCGTGGATGAATGACCGCGCGATCGTCTATCGCCGCAAATACAACATCCCGACCGAATGGGGAACCGCCGTCAACGTCCAGGCGATGGTGTTCGGCAACACGGGCGACAATTCCGGCTCCGGCGTGGCGTTCACCCGCAACCCGGCGAACGGCAAAAATGAATTCTACGGTGAATTCCTCATCAACGCCCAGGGCGAAGACGTCGTCGCCGGCGTGCGCACGCCCGAACCCGTGGCGCTGCTCAAGAATCATCTGCCCGGCGCGTATAGCGAGTTGCTCAAGGTCCGCGCGATTCTGGAAAAGCACTTCAAGGACGTGCAGGACATCGAATTCACGATTCAGGACGGCAAGCTGTTCATGCTCCAGACGCGCAACGGCAAGCGCACCGCCATGGCCGCGCTGAAGTTTTCGATGGACATGGTCAAGGAAAAGCTCATCGACTGGGAGACCGCGATCCTGCGCAACCCGGCGGACCAGCTCGACCAGTTGCTCGCCCCCGTGTTTGACGCGGTCGACCTCAAGCAGGCCAAGGCTGTGGCCACCGGTCTGCCGGCTGGTCCTGGCGCCGCTTCCGGCAAGCTCTACCTCAACGCCGATCGCGCGGCGGCGGCCGCCGAGAAGGGCGAACAGGTGCTGCTCGTCCGTAATGAAACCTCGCCGGAAGACTTGCGCGGCATGATTGCCGCCGAAGGCATCCTCACGGCGAAGGGCGGCGTCAGCTCGCACGCGGCGCTGGTGGCCCGTCAAATGGGCAAGGTGTGCGTCTGCGGGGCCAGCGCTCTGGAAATCGACTACGCGGCCAAGACCGTGAAAGCCTCGGGTCAGACCTTCAAGGAAGGCGACTTCCTTTCCATCGACGGCACGACCGGCACCGTTTACGGCGGCGAGATCAAGACGGCGCCGTCCGAAATCATCACGGGGCTCCTGCACGACGACAAGGCCGCGCAGGCGACCGAGAAGTTCAAGAGCTTCCAGACGCTCATGAAATGGTGCGCGAAGGTTTCGCGCCTCCAGGTCCGCACCAACGCGGACACGCCGGAGCAGACCGCGAACGCCATCGCCTTCGGCGCCACCGGCATCGGCCTCACGCGCACGGAACACATGTTCTTTGAAGGCAACCGCATTGACGCGATGCGCGAGATGATTCTTGCCGAGAATGTCGCCGACCGGAAGAAGGCCCTCGCGAAGCTGCTGCCCTATCAGCGCGACGACTTCACGGGCATCTTCAAAGCATTGAAGGGCCATCCGGCCACGATCCGTTTCCTCGACCCACCGCTGCACGAGTTCGTCCCGCACGAGCCCAAGGCGCAGGCGGATCTCGCCGCGAAACTCGGCGTGCCGGCTGAGAAGATCGCCAAGCGCGTGAATGCGTTGCACGAGTTCAACCCGATGCTCGGTCATCGCGGTTGCCGCCTCGGCATCGCGTATCCGGAAATCACCGAGATGCAGGCCCGCGCCGTGTTTGAAGCGGCGGCGGACGTCATCAAGCAGAAGATCAAGGTGAAGCCCGAAATCATGATTCCGCTTGTCGGCTTCAAGAAGGAACTCGATCTGCAGGTTGAGATCGTCCACCGCGTTGCGAAGGAAGTCATGGCCGAAAAGAAGGTGAAGTTTGCCTACATGGTCGGCACGATGATCGAAGTGCCGCGCGGCGCACTTACGGCCGACGAGATCGCGCAAACGGCCGAGTTCTTCAGCTTCGGCACGAATGACCTGACCCAGACCGCGCTCGGCATCAGCCGCGACGACATGGGCTCGTTCCTCATGCCGTATGTGGAAAACGAAATCTTCAAGAAGAACCCGTTTGCCACGCTCGATCAGACCGGCGTCGGCCAGCTCATCAAGATTGCGATCGAGAAGGGCAACGCCTCACGGCCGGGCATCAAGCTCGGCATCTGCGGCGAACACGGCGGCGATCCCGACTCCGTGAAGTTCTGCCATCGCGTCGGCCTGACCTACGTGAGCTGCTCGCCGTATCGCGTGCCCGTTGCTCGTCTGGCTGCCGCCCAGGCCGCCATTGAAGAGAAGCGCGCCAAGGCGAAGGCCGGCAAGAAGAAGTAAGCCGTTTCGGAAGATTCACCAAGCCGCTCCAGGCAGCTGGAGCGGCTTTTTTGCTGCCGGAGAGGCAGCCCTTGCGCGCCGGCCGTTTTGCCCCACGTTGCGGCATGAATGTGACGTTGTTGAATCACGCCGGGCGCGGCGCGGTCCCGGCGGAACGCTGGACGGCTGCGAATGATGCGGAATTGCTGGACGCGTATTCCGGCGCGGTGGTGCAGGCCGTGGAACGCGCCGGGCCGGCGGTGGTGCATGTCCGCGCCCGGGCCGGAAACCGTGGGGGCAGCGGTTCGGGATTTCTCATTTCACCGGACGGCTTCGTCATGACCAACAGTCACGTGGTGCATGGCGCCAGCCGGCTTTCCGTGCAGACCAGCGATGGCCGCGAGACGCGCGCCGAGCTGGTGGGCAATGATCCGGACACGGACCTCGCTGTGTTGCGCATTCATTTGCCGGAGCTGCCGCACCTAGCCTTTGCGGAATCCGGGCGGGTGCGCGTGGGCCAGATCGCCATCGCCATCGGCAATCCGCTGGGCTACGACCATTCCGTCACGGCGGGCATCGTCAGCGCGTTGGGACGCACGTTTCCCGCACGCACGGGCCGGCTGATTGACAACGTGATCCAGACCGACGCGCCGCTGAATCCGGGCAACTCCGGCGGGCCGCTCGTCAATACCCGCGGCGAAGTCATCGGCGTGAACACGGCGATGATTCCGACCGCGCAGGGCATCTGCTTCGCCATTGGCAGCAAGACGGCGGAGTTCGTGGCGAGCTGGCTCATCAGGGACGGTCGCATCCGGCGTGGGCATCTGGGGCTGGCGGTCCAGGAGGTCAGCATTCACCCGCGGGTGGTGCGGTTCCACAAACTGCGCCAGAACACCGGGGCGCTCGTGCTCGACGTGCAGGCCGGTTCGGCAGCCGCCGAGGCTGGCGTGCAGTCCTACGACGTCATCGTGTGGTTCAACCACGAAGAGGTCCGCTCGGCGCATGATTTGCACCGGTTGCTGGTGGGCGGAGAGCCGGAACAGCGCGCCAGATTGACCGTGCTGCGTCAAAACGAACTGCTGCATCTCTGGATCACACCGCGCGAGCGGGCGGCGGATCAGTGATGTTGGGCCGCGGCGAACAGGAAAAACAGGATGGCCGCCAGCACCAGACCGCCCAGCACGGCGAAGAAAATCTTCCAGAAACTCTTGGGATACTGCCCGGCGATGGCGCCGGTGTAGCCGTTGATGACGACCTGGAAATTGCGCGCGCCGTAGTGATAGTTCAGCAGCCAGATGGGCACGAGGATGTGCTTGAACGTCTGGCCCGCGTAATCGCAATCCACGTTCAGGTTGCGGTAGGTGTCGCCCGGAACTTCGCTGGCACAGCGGCGTTCCATGTCGGATTCCATCTGTGCGCGCGACTGCTGCGCGGCGGCGAGCAGGTCAATCTGGTAGCGCTCCACCACCCAGCCCGAGAGAAAGCCGGGGTTGTAAGGCGTGAGTTCCTTCGTTGGAAACGGTTCGACGCGCCGGAGCAAATCCATTTGCACGCCACGCGAGGCGGGCACGAGTTCATCGTCGAAGAAATGATTCACGGAACCGGCACTCGGCACCCAGCGGGTGTGCTGCACCTGCCGGGTCTGTGTTTTGCCCTGCGCGTCCGTGTAGGTTTCCGTGGTGTAGTAATGATAGCCGGATTCCGCCGTCCAGTCGGCGTGGACCTGCGCGTCAAACGTCCAGTAGGGGATGTAAATGCCCTTTACGGTGTCGGTCAGCGCGGCGTTCTTGAGCTTGTTCGGCGCGAACCAGCGGTTGCCATACCAGCGGTGGATGGCGTCGCGCACCTGCGCCTCGCTCAGCTTCATGGCCAGCAGGCTCTCGGGGCGGATGGATTCCTTGATTTCCTCGTAAGGCACCAGCGCGGAGGAGCCGCAGAAGTCGCAGCGCTGTCCGACGCGTGAGGGATCGAACACCGAGATGGCCTGGCAGCTCTGGCACTTGACGGTCACCTTCTGCGCCTGCCAGCCGCGGGCGGCGTCTGGAAGGTTGCGCAACGCCGCCACGAGATCATGTTCGCGGATGACGGCGTCGCCACCGGGCGTTTGCTCCAGCTTGCCGGGCGCGGTGGTGCCGCAGAACGGGCAAACCAGCGCCTGTTTGTCGGGATTCCACTGCGCTTCGCCGCCGCACGCGGGACAGGAGAACTTTTTCCGGGCCGTGGCTTCGTTCAGGATGGGCGGTTGATCTGGCATCCTAAGTAGTCGGGACTTCCGAGGCATCGAGTCCAGAATCTGACAACTGAGCTTGCTTATTCGCCTGTGAATCCATTCGAAATGCGATGATGTTTAGAACCGTGCCGAAGACGAACAGAGAACAGCTAAAAATGAAAATATTGCTGCTCTTCAGACTTTCCACCTCATCTTTGATCGCTTCAAAACTCCAGTTATCTGTTCCTCCATCACCAAGCCTTCCTTGGAACAGCAGTGGCTTACATGTGAAATGCCAATTAATTGAAGTCGAAAGCTTGCCATCTACAAAACCAGACCCAAGGACGTTAATTTCGGAAATGGACGTGACGCACGAATTTGTAGGCAGCTTCTTTTCCGTGAATCTTTTTAGAATTCGTGAGATTTGAGTAAAGCCTTCATCGGTGTCCGCCGAGAGCCTTACAGATGAATTTGAAGCCAAATGTTCGATTCCCCTTGATGCGTGATAGTAGTCAGGCGCCAAGAGCTGGGCCTCACCCGGTTTGATGGACACCTTGGAGGGGCGGTGCGCATAGGTGTTTTAGTTTAGTTGCAGTTCAAAGTCCACCGGGCTCTGGTAACCGAGGGCGCTGTGGCGCCGTTCCCGGTTGTAATACCGTTCCGCGA
>DASTWL010000078.1 GCA_035765895.1 Verrucomicrobiia bacterium
GGCCGGCAACAAGTTGTCCATCGCGGCGGAAGCGACCGGCGGTGTGTCGTCCACCACGCAGCTCAACGGCGCAACCTTCGTGGATGCGACCGTGAAACTGGGTGATCGCGGCGACCGGCTGACGGCCATCGCGCTGCACTCGGCGACGGAAGCCGCGCTGCGCAAGCTGGACCTGATCGACATGATTCCCGACAGCGAAGGCAAGGCGCAGATTGCGACCTTCCAGGGCCGCCGGGTCATCGTGGACGATTCCATGCCGGTGCGGGCGGGCACGACCAGTGGCTTGGTTTACACCAGCTACCTGTTCGGTCCGGGCGCGTTCGCCAAGGGCGCTGCTCCGCTGGATTCGACGCCGTTGCAGGGCGGCATCGGCACGGAGGGCGTGGAGATCGCGCGGCAGGCGTTGGACAGCGACACGCTGCTCATCAATCGCCGCCGCTACATCCTGCATCCTCGCGGGGTGAAGTTCACTTCGGCTGCGGTGGCGGGCGACAGCCCGACCAATGCGGAACTGGAGAACGGCGCGAACTGGACGCGGGTGTTCGAGAACAAGAACGTCCGCATCGTCGCGATTGATCACAACAACTGAGTCACGGCGCGGGGCATGGCCTGAAACCATGCCTCGCGCTTCTTGGTGTTTCCGTGAACCGCTTCTTCGCCATCTATCACGGTCTGACACCTGCCGCGCCGTGGGGCGTCGCAGTCGAACGTGAGTTTGGCTCGCCCAAGGTGGAGTTGCTGATGCTCTGCCGGACGGAGAAGGAAGCGGTTCAATTCGCGAATCTGACCAGCCTCGGTCATGGATTGAAAAAGTATCGCGACGAGAAGGTGGCCTCGGGTGAAGGGCAATCGGTAGGAGCAAAACGATGAACACACTTTATCCCATCATCCGGCGCAAGCGTCGCCCACTGTTTGTGGCCGACAAGCCGCCGGTCATCGCGGGCAATGTTGAGCCGGCGAAAGCCGTGGCGACGAAGCCCGCTGAAGCCATCCCGACGGCAGGCAAACCGCAGACAAGCGATGACCAAACCGATCCAACTTCTGAGTCGTAGCCGCTGGCTGGCAACGTGGCTTCAACGCCGTCGCCGCAAGCGGCAGCATGGTCTGTTGCCCGCGCCGGTGCTGCGAGCCGCCTATCCAACCCTGCTGCAATGGGATTGGAATCTGGCGAATCCCTACAAGTGGAACGTCTGGACTAGCCTTGACGGCGGGATCTCTTTCTTTTTGACCGAGGACTACTGGCACTATGGCGACTCCCGTCAATTTGCGCCGGATGGTGGTAGCGAATTCTATCTCATTGTTGGCGTTGATTCGACCGGCAAGGAGATAACGCATCGCAGTAATGCCGTGCGGCCTGACGACGCGATTGCACCGCCAGAGATCGCTGGTGGCAATGCCGAATGGGAGTCCACCGAACCGGGCTGGTGGGACGTTTACATTGACTGGACTTTCAACCATGCCGGCCATCCGGTCGCGCAAATCGAAATCTGGCAGAGCATCAACAACGGGCCGTTTGAATTGCGAGACACGGTCACGAGTGAGGAAGTCAGTCACTACTACCCGATGGCTGCCAACAGCGAGACGACTTTCGACTTCAAGGTGCGTTACCGCAACGGCGCGACGGTCGGGCCGTTCTCGAACGTGTATCGCATCGACATCCAAGTTTGATTTATGGCTCTGACACTTATCAAAGAGGACGGCACGGGCCGCAGCGACGCGAACGCTTACGCCAATGCGGCGGATGGCGACGCCTACCACGATGGGCATTTGTATGCGACGGCGTGGACCGCTGCTACTGCCGTCAAGAAGGATGCCGCGCTCGTGATGGCAACGCGGCTGATTGATTCACAATTCCAGTTCGACGGCGGCAAGCTGAACGAGGCGCAAGCGCTCCAGTGGCCGCGTGAGAACTGCCACGATCCGGACGCCGACGGCTGGGGCGGCGGCACGGTCGCCAGCAACGTCGTGCCGAAGCTGGTCATTCAGGCGACATGCGAGATGGCGCGTGAACTGATCGTCGCTGATCGCACCGCCGCGCCTGCGGGTGAGGGCATCAAGTATGCAAACGTCGGCACGACCCAGACCGGTTACGACAAGAGCGACACGCGCCCGGTGATTTCGCGCGTCGCCCAGGCGATGCTTTCCAAATACGGCACGCTGCTCAATCGCAAGGGCGGCACAGTGCGACTCGTGCGTAGCTGACCCATGACGAACATGAATCCCAACGAATTTCTCAAGGCTGTGGACCATGCCGCCGGCATGAATGACCGCTGGTTGTTCCTCGCCGCGTTCCTGCTGCTACTGATTGGCGGCGGCATTGTGATTTATTGGCTGGTGCGCCAACTGCAAGTTGTCCTCGCCGATCACAAGGAGTTGCGCGAGTCGCATCACGCGGCGCTGGCGCAAATCATCGAGAAGCAAAGTGAGACTTCACTCAAGCTCGCCGTCTGCATTGACCACAACACCGCCGCGCTGAATGAGTGCGCTTTCGAGTTGCGGCGATTCCAGGAAAGGAAGGAAGCATGAAGCGATTGAACCACACACTGATTGATGTCGCCGTGATGGCATCTGTTGGCCTGCTGTGCGGCTGTTCCGGCACTGCACCACTCAAGGGCGGCAAGGCCACAACGCTGAGCAAACCTACTCAGGGCATTGAGCAAACCGTCGTGCAATCCGACAACCCGGCGGCCGTGTCGCGGCAGGATCAAGAGACGGTGCGGACACGGAGCTATACCGTGCCGACGGGTTCGCGACTGGAATCCGGCGCAACGAATGCCCCGGCTGTGGTCGTGAGTGCGCCCATGCCCGTTGTCGAGCGCGAGGAGACACGGGCCAAGACGGAGTTGGGTGCGGCACAGAAAGACACGGCCCGCGAACTCGGCGCGAAACTCGCCAGCCTGAAAGGCATCGTGTGGGTCGGTGTCGCCATGTTCGTGTTCGGCCTGGCATCCATTTTCTATCCGCCGCTGAAGCTGCTCATTGGCAGCGTGACGACGAGCGCTGCCATCACGGTCGGCGGTTTGACACTCATGGTTTTGCCAAGCATGATTGTGGGCAATGAACTGCTGATTTTGAGTGGCGTTGCGGTTGCCGTGGGTGGTTGGTTCTTGGCACATCGCCACGGTCAGTTACGGGGTATGATTGATGCGAACAACAATGGCGTGGATGATCGGATTGAAGCGGTCCTGGAGAAGTGGCGAAATGAGAGCAATCCTCACTAATCCTCACACGGCGGACATGGTTTCGAGGTGGTCTAAAGACGTTCTCGAAACAGGGCGAAAGTGCTATTTCAACCAATAGAATAGGCCTTCCGCACCACTCCGACCGCATACCGTCGAAAAACACGGTCTTAGGTTCGAATCTCACCGCCCCGACCATTCTCCAGTTTGATACTTTCATTAATGGTGTATTTTTTCGCGAACATCTCCGATCGACAAACATTTCAGAGATGCAACCGAGCGGCTTCGATGCTATTCGATTCGGCAACGCAAGCGCCGCCTGACGGGCATGGGAGTGCACCGGTGAGCTCCAGGCTGTCCGATCGACTACACGGATGCACGCTGTCATTTGAATTGGCTTCCGAGATCGGCAATCGGGTGTGTTCACAAGAGTCCCATCGCCTGGGCGAACCTTCCCCAAGGCAGCACTTGTTCGCCGCCGACAACATTGTGCCTTGCCGAAGACTCCTCTGCGCCACGAGCAGTTTTCTCCCGTTCTGTAAATGCGAAAGGATGCCGCCATGGGAAAGTGCCGGGCACCGTGACGACAGGCGTCCAGCCCACTCCGTAAACAGGGGCGCCAAGAAATTCGCAGAATGCACCAGCGCCGCCGTTGAAGCCGACACCAAACGCTTGCGCCAGGTCCACGTTAACGGCAGCTTGCGCCCCATTTTAAATGATGAGTTCACCGTTTCAGCCGTCTTCGATAACCGCAGCGCCCGGACTTGTCCATGAACTCCCGAGCATTCTCGAATGCATCGAACTGAAGACCCTTTTCGCCAAGCCGCAGCCGGTCGAAGTGGAGCTGGGTTGTGGTGACGCATCGTTCCTCGTCGCTTACGCCGAAGCGAATCCACAACACAATTTCATCGGCATCGAGCGCCTGCTGGGGCGCATAAAAAAGCTGGATCGCAAGGGACGCCGGCACGGGCTGACCAACCTGCGCGGCATCCGGATCGAATCCGGCTATTTCCTGGAATATTTGCTCGCTGAACATTCGGTCGAGGCGTTGCATGTGTATTTTCCGGATCCGTGGCCGAAGCTTAAACATCGTCGCCATCGCTTCATCAACGAGCGCTTCCCGAACCTTGCCTGGCGGGCGCTCAAGCCGTGCGGCGTGGTTTACCTCCGCACGGACGACGCCGATTATTTTGAGCAGATGCAACGCATTTTTGCCGGCGATTCTCGCTTCAAGAAGTTCGAAACACCACCGGCCTTGCTCGCATTGAAGACAGACTTCGAGAGGGATTTCAACGCGCGGGGCGTGCCCACGCTGGCCGTTGCCTACCAGAAGCACGACCAAAGCGCTTAAACGTCGATGACGGGGCCGTCGCCATCGTCATGACGGCCCGGCGGGTTGCGTTTTTTGCCGAAGCGCTGGATTTGGATGCGGGAACGACCGGTGCCGGTCAATGAATTCAGCACGAGTGAGACAAAGCTGATGATGAGCGATCCGAAGAAGGCCGACCAAAAGCCGGCCACTTCGAAGCCGTGCACGATCTGCCCCACCAACATCAGCAAGAGGGCGTTGATGACGAGCATGAACAATCCCAACGTGAGAATCAGCAGCGGCAACGCTACCAGCATCACCAAGGGGCGGACGAACGCATTGAGCAGTCCAAGCAGGAGCGAAGCGAGCAGCAAGACCTCCCAGTCGTGGTTGTAGGAAATCCCGGGCAGCAGACACGCTGCCACCAGCACCGCGAAGGTGTTGATGATCCAGCCTTGCAGGAATCGTTTGATTGTGCCTCCGCTCTTGTAATCCATCTCGCGCAGCCAAAATGCGTCAGGCGCCGGAGCAACTCAAGCCCTACGGAACCGGTCGTTTCAACGGCCCGCCTCGGCGCGCAAAAACGTGACGGGCGCACCGGACCGAACCTCGGCTTTGACAGCGGCGGGAACCAGTGCAAAGTCACCGGCTTTCAACTCCAGGTTTCCGGCGGCGGACGCCACGGTCATTTCGCCTGCGACCATGCCGAGAATGTGCATGACGCCGGCGGGCAGCGCCGTGCGACCAGCGTGTTCCAGACTCACGTGCTCAACCTTGAACAGGGAACACCCGGCGAGCGCCCGGATGCTCGCATCGCCAGCTTTGACGGCGTCACGCGGTGCCAGCGGCGGTTCAAAGTCTGCAAAGTCAATGCTCGCCAGCGACTGCGGCACATGCAGTTCGCGCGGCCGGCCATCCAGCCCGACCCGGTTCCAGTCAAAAACCCGATACGTCGTGTCCGAGTTCTGCTGGATTTCGAAGATAACATTGCCCGCGCCGATGGCGTGAACACGCCCGCTGGGCAGGAACATCGCGTCGCCCGCCCGGACGTTGTGCCGGTGAAAACATTCAGCCACCGTGCCGTCCGCGATCTTCCGCTCAAAATCACTCCGCGTGACCCCTTTCCGCAGGCCAACAAAAAGCGCCGCGTCGGGTTGCGCTTCGGTGATAAACCACATCTCGGTCTTGGGATCGCCTTTCAGTTCGGCTGCCTTGGCTGACGGTGGATGCACTTGCAGGGAAAGCGTGTCCTTGGCGTCGAGAATTTTAACCAACAGCGGGAACCGGCCGTTCAGTGCCCGCGCTTCGCCGAGCAGTTCGCGGACGTGGTGTTCCATCAGCCATCGCAAATCGCGTCCGGCCAGCGGGCCGTTGACGATGACACTCACGTCGCCCGGCCGGTCCGTGATTTCCCACGATTCGCCGATGGGCACCCCGGCCGGGAGTGGCTTGCGGTAAAGACGTTCAAGATTGCGCGCTCCCCAGACACGCTCCTTGAAAATGGGAGTGAACTTGAGCGGATAAAGCATGGTTTGGAAGAAGGGTCACACCGCCGCCAAGCTGGCCTTGGCGGGACGTTCCGGTTCCTGAAAATGTCCAAAAGCCCGGAACTTGGCGTAGCGATCCTTCAAACGATCAGCCACGCTCATCCGCGCGACTTCAGCCAAATGCTTCAGCACCTGTTCCTTGAGATTGGCGGCCGTTGTCTTCGGATCGGTATGAGCACCGCCCAACGGCTCGGGAATGATGCCATCCACCAGTCCCAATTCCAGCAGGTCGTTGGCGGTGATGCGCAACGCCTCCGCGGCTTTTGCCGCCGCCGTGCGGTCCTTCCACAGGATCGCCGCACAGCCTTCGGGGCTGATGACAGAATAGTAGGCGTTCTGGAGGATCAACACCCGGTTGGCCACACCAATGCCCAAAGCGCCGCCAGAGCCGCCTTCGCCGATGACGACGGCGATGATCGGGACTTCCAGCAGCGTCATTTCCCGCAAATTCACCGCGATGGCCTCAGCAATGTGCCGTTCTTCGGCGCCGATGCCAGGATACGCGCCGGCCGTGTCGATGAGGGAAATGATGGGCAGACCGAATTTGTCGGCCATTTGCATCAAGCGCAGCGCCTTGCGATACCCTTCCGGATGCGCGGAGCCGAAGTTCCGCAGGATGTTCTCCTTCGTGTCTCGACCTTTTTGCGTGCCGATGACCATGACCCGCTGGTCGGCAATTTTGGCAAATCCGCCCACCACGGCGCGGTCATCGGCAAACCGGCGGTCGCCATGCAGCTCATGAAAGTCGGTGAATGCGGTGTTGATGTAATCGAGCGCGAAGGGACGCTTGGGATGGCGTGCCAGTTGAACGCGCTGCCAGGGCGTGAGATTGGTAAAAATTTGTTTCCGCGTTTCCTCGATCTTGCTCTGGATGAGCGCGATTTCCTCCTCAAATTCGATTCCGATGGCGTGCTTTTCCGGATGCGCCTTGAGTTCGTTGAGTTTGTTTTGCAGTTCAACAATCGGCTTCTCGAAGTCGAGAACGTGTTTCATGGCCGCGCAGGTTAAACGCCCCTGCCATGGGTGGCAAACGGGATTTCCAAAACATACCCGGCCAGAAAACACCAGAGGGAAAAAGGCAGAGGGCCGGATTTGCATCCGGCCCTCGGTGACGATGAGGTTTATACGCCGTCGTCCCGGCGCTCAGAAGGGTAATGCGGCCAACTTGGGGGTCGCTGTTCGAACCGCATTACGAGCAAAACCTCTCTGCCAACCCTAAACGAACAGCGAAATTTCAAACATCTGACGTATTGACGTAGCAAATCAATTGCCCGTTCAAAACTTTCTCACATTCGTCAAAGAGCCTCAAAACCGCAGCGTTTTTTCGCTGACAGAACTGCTCGCAAAGTGGACTCGAAGCCATGAATTGTCAAAAAACTGGACCCAGTTGGCAGAGGCAGAACGGCTTGGGCGCTCTGAGGGTCAAGCCAGAGAGATATCAGTGAAGATTTTCGTTCGGCCGCGCCCCTGAATCACCTTCGCCAGCGGCGTTTGCCCCGTCGTAGCAATCGATTGTGCCAGCGCTGCTTGCTTGCCGGCGCCCGCAACCAATACCCAGACTTCGCGGGCCGCCGCAATCAAACCGTGACTCATCGTGATCCGGGACGGTGGAGGTTTGGGCGAATTGAACACGGCCCGAAAGACGGAAACGTTGTCGACTTCTGTCGACAGGTCGCCCGGAAATAACGACGCGACATGGCCGTCTTCGCCCATGCCCAGCAAGATCAAATCCAAACCCGGCATTTGCGGCGCAGGCAAGCCGGCGACCCGACGCAGTTCAGCCGTGGCCCGTTCGGCGGCGACCAGGGGATCCAGTTCCCCTTGGATTCGGTGGATCGCCTTGGCCGGCACGGCCGCCGGGCGGAACAAGTGTTCGCGCGCCAGCAAGTAATTGCTTTCCGCGTCGTCGGGCGGAACACATCGTTCATCGGCCCAAAAAAATTCCGTCCCGTCGAACGTGAGGTTTTGCTGGTGAGCCGTCGCCACGGCTGCGGCATAAAACGCCCGGGCAATGCGCCCGCCGGAAAGGGCAACCAAATGCTTTCGGCCTGCGGCGCGGGCCGCCGCGAGCTGTTCCAACCACGCGCCGGCCGCTGCTTTGGCCAGCGCGGCATCGTCCGCGAAATGACTGACTTCGACCTGTCCCATCGAATTACTTGAGCGGCTGTGGCTCGCGCCAGGCGTGGCCGGAGCGGGCCAGAAGTTCATGAGCCAGTTGCGGTCCCCAACTGCCGGCCGGATAAAATTCGCGATCGTCCAGCCCGATGCCGTTCCAACCGGCACGGATGGAATCCACAATCTGCCAGGCCTGTTCCACTTCATCGCGGCGGATGAACAACGTGGCGTCACCACTCACCGCGTCCAGCAGCAGACGTTCGTAGGCTTCCGGGGTGTAGGCACCAAACTCCGCATCGTAGCTGAAATGCATGCGCACCGGCCGCAGTCCGTAGCCAACGCCCGGCACCTTGCCGTTGAAGCGCAGGGAAATGCCCTCGTTCGGTTGCAACCGCAACGTCAACGCGTTGGCGTCCAGCCGCGGACCGCATTGGGCCGCGAACAGCACGTTGGGAGTTTGCCGGAACTGCACGCGCACTTCGCTGGCGCTGATGGGCAGTGCCTTGCCGGTGCGCAGATAAAACGGCACGCCTGACCAGCGCCAGTTGTCCACGAACAACTTTAACGCCACGAAGGTTTCCACGTTGGAGTGCGGATTGACTTTTTCTTCCTCGCGGTAGGACTTGATCGCCTCCCCGCCGACGCTGCCCGCGGTGTATTGACCGCGCACCACCATCCGCGCCACCTGCTCCGGCACCATGCGGCGGACGGAGGACAAGAGCTTCACCTTTTCGTCGCGAATCGGTTCGGCATCCAGCGAAACCGGCGGCTCCATCGTCACCAGCGAAAAGACCTGCAGCAGGTGGTTCTGCACCATGTCACGCAACGCACCCGCCTCCTCGTAGTAGCCTCCGCGGGAGCCGACGCCCAGTTTTTCGCTGACGGTAATCTGCACGTGGTCCACCGCGTCGCGATGCCAGACGCGCTCGAAGATGGAATTGGAAAAGCGGAAGGTGAGGATGTTCTGCACCGTCTCCTTGCCCAGATAGTGGTCGATGCGGAAGACCTGCTGTTCCGAGGCAAACTTGGTCAGTTCGTGGTTCAGGGCGCTGGCCGAGGCGAGGTCGTGCCCGAACGGTTTCTCCACCACCAGGCGTTGCCAGCCTTCGTTCCCTCCGCGATGCAACAATTTGGCGTTGTGGAGCTGCTCGGCGACGATGCTGAACTGGCTCGGCGACGTCGCGAGGTAAAACAGCAGATTCCCCCGCAGCTGCGGCTTGGGAAAGGCGGATATGACTTGGGAAAGCTTGGCATACGCCGCCGCGTCCGCGATGTCGCCCCGGCAATAGTGAACATTCGCGGCGAAGGCCGTCCACACCGCGTCGTCCACGGGCTTGGTGCGGGAAAAACTGTCCAGCGCCATCCGCAGTTCCTGGCGCCAGGAATCGTCGGTCTTGTCGCGGCGCGCAAAGCCCACGATGCGGAATTCGGGCGGCAGTTGCTTGTCCTTGAACAAATGGTAAAGCGCAGGGATGAGTTTGCGGGACGTCAGATCACCGCTGGCGCCAAAGATGACGATGGTGCAGGGCTCCACCACCTTGCGGATGCTGTCCAGCCGGCACGTCATCAGCTCGTCCAAATCTTGATTCACTTCCATGAGGCGAAACGATGCGGGAGTTTGGCCGAAAATACAATGGGCGTGTTTAATCCGGTCCGTGAATTGAACTCATCCACGTCCGCCGGCCGGTTCATGGCGGAACCGCGTCTGCCCCAGCACCACGCCCGTTCCAATCAACAGGATCGCCAGCCAGAAGGTAGGAGTGACTTTTTCGCCGAGGGTGAAATGCGCCCAGGTCATGGTGCTGAGCGGAATCAAATTATTGAACAAATACACCTTGCTGGTCGGCCACCGGCGCAACGCCATGTTCCAAATCCCGAACGCCGCCACGCCGCCCGCCAGCACGCAGTAGCCCTGCACGCCCAGTTGCCAGCCCGTGGGATGCCAGCCGCGCACGCCGATTTCGCCCGCGCCCGCCAGCGTGAGCAACAGCCCCGCGCGCCACATGGTTTTGGCCGAGACTTCCGCGCCACTCAACCCTTGCGTCAACGTGCGGCACTGCCGGCCGTAGTTCGTCCAGAGCACGCTGCTGCTGATGCCCAGCACTTCGCCCAGCAAATGAAAACCGCTGTTGCCCAAGGCGGGCCAGAGCAGCACCAACACGCCCGTCAGCGCCAGCAACGCCGCGCCATAACGTTGCCCGGCAATGCGCGCATCGACCGGCCGGCCCTCCCACAACAGCGCCCAGACCGGTGCCGCGCCCAGATAAAGCGCCACGTGTGAGGCGGATGTGAAACGCAGGGCCCAGTTAAACGCCATGATGTAGGCCGCCAAACTCAGGCCGCCGCGCCACCACAAGCGGCGCCGCAACCCGACGTCCACGGGATGCGCCACGCCAAACCATCGTGTCCACCGCAGCAGCGCCTCCATCACCAGGCCGGCACACAGGAAGCGCGTTCCGCCGGTCCAGAGGGGCGGCCAGGGCGAGACGGGATGCGAAACCAGATACTTGGTTCCGGCATTGTTCCCGCCCCAAAGAATCACGGCAAAGACGATGGCGGCGGCAATGGCAGTGTTGGACGGCCTGCGAAGCACGCGCCTAGCTAGGGGAACGCGCCCGGCATTGCAATGGCAATCTGGCCCCGGCCGTCCGGCTTTCGGCTCGACGCTGCGCCCGTGCATGATAGATTGGGCGCGTATGGCAGTTGAAGCTCCCGCCGCCCAAAAAATCAACCTGCGCCGCCCCGACGTCATGGAAACGGTTCAGGCGCAGGTCGAACAACATTACCGCAGCGAAATCGTCGAACGCGTCCGCGCCAGCGGCCATCAAATTCGCGCCGGCGAACTGACCATCAAACTCGCCAAGGAATTTGGTTTCTGTTACGGCGTCGAGCGGGCCATCGACCTGGCCTACGCCGCCCGCAAGGTGTTTCCCGATCAGCCGCTCTACATCCTTGGCGAGATCATTCACAACCCCGAGGTGAACGACCAGATCCGCGCCATGGGCATCAAATTCCTCTCCGGCAAGGACAAGGATGCCGACATCAATGATCTCAAGAAGGACGATGTGGTGATCATTCCCGCCTTTGGCACGGAGGTGTCCACCCGCAAGCTGCTCGAGGCCAAAGGCTGCCGCTTCGTGGACACCACGTGCGGCGACGTCATGAGCGTGTGGAAGCGCGTCCGGCAGTATTCCCGGGACAAGGTCACCAGCATCATTCACGGCAAGGCCTGGCACGAAGAAACCAAGGCCACCAGTTCGCAGGCCAACCCCGGCAACGGCGGTCACTATCTGGTGGTGTTTACGCTGGCGGAAACGGATTACGTTTGCGACTACATTGAGCACGGCGGTGACAAGGCGGCCTTCCTGAAAAAATTTGAAGGGGCCTGTTCACAAGGATTCGATCCCGATGTTCATCTCAACGCCATCGGCGTGGCGAATCAGACCACCATGCTGCGCGGCGAAACCGAGGAGGTGCAACGCCGGTTGCGGGCGGCCATGGTGCGCCGTTACGGAGCAGCCGAAATCGACCAGCACTTCCGCTTCTTCGACACGATCTGCGGCGCCACGCAGGAGCGTCAGGACGCGCTGCAAAAGCTGCTGAACGATCCGCTCGACCTGCTGCTTGTCATTGGCGGCTACAATTCCTCCAACACCTCGCACCTGGCGGAAATGGGTGAAGCCAAGCTGCCGACCTATTTCATCAAGAATGCCAGCAAAATGATTTCGGACGACGTCATCGTGCATTACAACCTGCACCACACCAAGGAGGTCGAATCCCGCGGCTGGCTGCCCAAGGGCCCGGTCACCATCGGCGTCACCGCCGGCGCGTCCTGCCCCAACAATCTCATCGAAGACGTCATCCGTCGTTTGTTTGAACTGCGCGGCCTGTCCGCCCAGGAAGTTCTGGCCGCTTGACCCCATGCCCCGCACCCGCACCGAGCTGGAAGAACAGGAGCGCCTCATTCTGGCGCCTTACGCACAATTCAGCGCCAATACGCGCGGGCGCAAATACAAGGAAGACCCGCCCGAGTGGCGCACGCATTACCAGCGCGATCGTGATCGCGTCATCCACTCCAGGGCTTTTCGCCGGCTGGAATACAAGACGCAGGTCTTCCTGAATGGCAGCGGCGATCATCTGCGCACGCGGCTCACCCACACCATCGAAGTGGCGGCCATCTCACGGAACATCGCCCGGGCGCTGCGGCTCAACGAGGATTTGTGCGAGACCATCGCGCTTGCCCACGACCTGGGGCATTCCCCTTTCGGTCACAAGGGCGAAACGGTGCTGGCCAAACTGATGAAGGGCCACGGCGGCTTTGAACACAACCGCCAAAGCCTGCGCCTCGTGGAGGAACTGGAGCAAAAATACCCCGGCTTCCCGGGCCTGAATCTCACGTGGGAAGTCCGCGAAGGCCTGGTGAAGCACTACACCGCCTACGACCACCCGAGCAAGCGCAAGGGCTTTGACGCAAAGTCCTCCTCGCTGGAGGCGCAGGTCGCCAATCTCGCCGACGAAATCACTTACTACAGTCACGACCTGGACGACGGCATCGATTCCGGATTGCTGGACGAAAAAGCCCTGCGCCGGGATGTTCATCTTTGGAATGTTGCCGCCCGCATGGTGGCCAAGGAACACGGCCCGCTGGCAGCCGAGAGCCGGCGCTACTTCACGATCCGTTGCATCATTGATCTGCAGGTGAAGGACGTGGTGGAAACCACCGAGGAACGCCTGGCCGATGCGGGCGTCCAGAGTGCGGACGAAGTCCGGCTCCAGTCCAGCCCGCTCGTCCAGCACAGCCCCACGCGCCGCAAGCAAAACCTGGAATTGCGCGAGTATCTTTATAAAAACCTTTACTACAACCCCGTCGTGCACCAGCCGAACGTGCGCGCCGTGCGGATGCTGGAGCAGTTGTTCAACCACTTCCTCGAACACCCGGAGCAAATCGGCGCACTGAGCCGCAAGCGCATCCGCAAGGACGGCGTGCACCGTGCGGTGTGCGATTACCTGGCCGGCATGACGGACCGCTACGCGATCATGGAGCACCAGCGACTGTTCGGCGTGCAGATTTAGCCTGACGCCGGGACGGTCCAAGGCAGCGCCCCCACCATTGCTGCTCCGCCAGCCTCTTCAGGAGCGCTGAAGAAATCACGAGTTGACACGATTCTGGGTTAGATTTACGAATCAATCGAATCCTGAAGGAGCAGGTCTCTTATGAACAGCAACTCTGTCATCCTCACCGCCGCGCTCGCGTTTCTCCTCGTTTCGACCAATGGATGTGCTTTCGGAACGCGCCACGCCAAAATCACCTATCCGCCCGACACCAAGGCAGCGAAAACCGCCACGAACAGCCAGCCAGCCGGTGTTCTCGGCCGCATTGCCGTCCAGCATTTCGACGATGACCGCGCGGACAAGCGTGTCGTCGGGCACGTGCGCAATGGCTTCGGCATGAAGACCGCCGAGGTCGTTTGCGACACTGAGGACATCAATTCGCTGGTCACCGAGGCGGTGCGGTGCGAGCTGCAAAAGGCCGGTTATGAAGTCGTGAATGCTGACGCCGCCGTTGATGCGAGCACACCGGTGCTGGTGGGTTCGCTGACTTCGCTCTACTGCGACGCATACATGAGTTACGACGGGTCCGCGACGCTCGTCGTCAGGGTGAGCCGCGCAGGAAAGGAAGTGTTCAAGAAGTCCTACGAGGGCAAAGGCAGCGTGGGCATCAACTGGGGAGCGTCGGGCACCAGTTACGGGCGGTCGCTTTCGTTGGCGCTGCTGGATGCAATTGAGGTCATGAAGCGCGATCTGCCCACTGCGTTGAAGCAATAATCGGCGCGCCCCCGGAGAAAATGGCCGTGGGACTTCTGCGCGGCCCTTCAATGCCGCCCATACAATCCCACGTATCGTTCCGCCGTCCGGTCCCACGAGAAATCGGCCACCATCCCGTTCTGCCGGAACCGTTGCAGCGCGGCCGGCGCGGCGTAAAGCGCCAGCGCCTTGCGGATGGCCTGCGCCAGGGCCGCGGGGCTGTATTCGCAAAACTTGATGCCCGTGGCCGCCGCGGCGTTTTCTTGTGCATCCACCACCGTGTCATCCAAACCACCCACCGCGCGCACGACGGGCACCGTGCCGTAGCGCAGACTGTAAAGCTGGTTCAAGCCGCACGGCTCGAACCGTGACGGCATGAGGTAAAAATCACATCCGGCTTCGATGCGATGCGCCAGGCCCGGATCGTAGCCGATGCGAATGGCCACCCGGCCGGGATGTCGCTTCTCCAGTTGATGCATGGCGCGCTCGTAACCGGGATCGCCGCTCCCCAGCATCACAAACTGCATCGGCTCGCGCGCCAGCATTTCGTCGAGCGCCGGCACCAGCAAATCGATGCCCTTTTGTTCCGCAAGCCGCGTGATGCTGCCGAACAGCGGCACGCCGGCGGTCTTGACCAGTCCCAGTTCCGCCAGCAAAGCCGCCTTGTTCGCTTCCTTGCCGCGCCAGTTTGCCGCCGAATAATGCGCCGGCAAAAACGGATTCTGGGCCGTGTTCCAGTCGTCGTAATCGACGCCGTTGATGACGCCGTGCAAAACGCCGATGCGCTCCCGCAAAAGCCCGTCGAGGCCACAACCGAATTCTTCCGTCGTAATCTCGCGCGCATACCGCGGGCTCACGGTCGTGATCACGTCGGCGCAGGCGATGCCGCACTTCAGGCAGTTCATCGCGCCGTAAAACTCGGCGGTCTGGATGGTGAACTGGCTCCACGGCAGGTTCGTCAGTTGAAATGCACCCGCGGCAAACGTTCCCTGGTAGGCCAGGTTGTGAATGGTCAGCATCACCGGCGGACGCGCGTCCCAGCCCCGCGTCCGCTGCTCGTGCTGCGCCAGGATCGGAATCAGCCCCGTCTGCCAGTCGTGCGCGTGCACGACCTCCGGCTGCCACGGGAGATAACGCGCCAGATGCACGGCGGCCTTGGAAAGAAAGACAAACCGGTCTGCGTTGTCGGCGTAGTCGGAGCCGCT
Organism: Verrucomicrobiia bacterium; assembly: GCA_035765895.1. Classification (NCBI taxonomy): domain Bacteria; kingdom Pseudomonadati; phylum Verrucomicrobiota; class Verrucomicrobiia; species Verrucomicrobiia bacterium. The sequence continues at coordinate 15,161 of DASTWL010000078.1, forward strand.
CTCGCTGTAGATGCCGTGCCGGTCGAAAAACTGCGGCTGCTGCACGAAGTAAAGCGTGAGCCCAGGCACCGGTTCCTCGATCCAGATTTCACCCGTGACCGTCCGCGGCCCCAGTTCCAGCGCCAGCCGCCAGTCCAGTTTGCGCAGCTGCGCATGCCGGCTGCGGATGCCGCGATAGAGCGGCGTCACGATGCCGACTTGATGCCCCAGGCGCGCCAGGGTCTTGGCAAGGCCCGCAACCATGTCACCCAGCCCACCCGTCTTGGAATACGGATGCACTTCGCTGCTGGCCATCAGGATTTTCATCGCGGGCTGTTCCACCGAGTATTGCGCGCGTCGCCCAGCTTCTGACGATTGGCGGGCGCGGCGGCCGGGGCAAATCTCACGCCGTAATGCGGTCGGTCTTCAGATACGGCCGCAAGGCCTCAGGCACGAGGACACTGCCATCTGCCTGCTGATGCGTTTCGATGAGCGCGACAAACAACCGCGCCAGCGCCGTGCCGCTGCCGTTCAGGATGTGCGGGAACTTGTTGGTGCCATCCTCGGCCTTGAAACGCAGGTTCATCCGCCGCGCCTGGAAATCCTCGCAGTTCGAGCAGCTCGACACTTCGAGGTAGCTCCCCTGCCCGGGCGCCCAGACTTCAAGGTCGTAGGTCTTCGCGCTGCCGAAGCCCATGTCGCCCGTGCAAAGGGAAATGACGCGGTAATGCAGCCCCATCAATTGCAGGATGCGTTCGGCATTCGCGACCATCTTTTCCAGTTCGTCGTAACTGCTCTCGGGCTTCACCACCTTGATCAGTTCCACCTTGTCGAACTGGTGCACGCGAATCATGCCGCGCGTCCCAACACCCGCCGCGCCCGCCTCGCCACGGAAGCACGGCGTGTAGGCACAATAGCGAATCGGCAGTTGTTCGGCCTTGAGAAGCTCCTCACGATGAATGTTCGCCACCGGCGTTTCCGCGGTGGGAATCAGGTAAAGCTTGCCCAGGTTCTCCGCCACGTCGCCTTCGGCCACGCCGTAGTATTGATCCTTGAACTTCGGAAACTGGCCGACGCCCACGAGGCAATGTTCACCGACCATGAACGGCGGCGACACCTCGGTGTAACCGTGCTCGGTCGAATGCAGGTCGAGCATGAACTGAATCAGCGCGCGTTCCAGCTTTGCGCCCCAATGCGTGTAGAGCAGGAAGCCGCTGCCCGAAAGTTTCGCCGCCCGCGCGAAATCAACGAGCTTCAGACTCTCGCAGAGTTCCACGTGCGACTTGGGCTGAAACGCGTAGTTCGGCTTCTCCCCATGAACCCGGACGACGGGATTATCCTCCGCCGATTTGCCAATCGCCACGGATGCGTGCGGCAGGTTCGGCAGCCCGAGCATCAGCTTGTCGCGGCCCGCTTCCGCCTCGCCCGCCTGCTTGTCCAGCGCCGCAATCTTGTCGCCCAAATCCTTGGTCTCCGCTTTCTTGGCATTGGCCTCCTCGATTTTCTTTTGCCCCATCAACGCGCCGATTTCCTTCGACACCTTGTTGCGCAGCGCCTTCAAGGCCTCCACCTCGGCCAGCGCCTTGCGCCGCTGTTCATCGAGCTGAAGAATCGCCTCAATGTGCGCTTCATCGCCACCCTGCCGCGTGGCGAGGCGTTCTTTGACAAAATCAGGCTGCTTCCGAATCAGATTGATGTCGAGCATCGGTCAAGTATGGGAAAGCCCCCCCGCAGCAGCAAGCGGGCATTGGACTGCGAAACGGCGTGAGGGCAATGCGACCAAGCTGCCGCACGGCCGGAGTTCGCCCGCCCGGACCTCCCCATTATGTGGTATCCACAGCGGGTCATTTGTCGCCAATCATGACCGCGTGCCAGCCACATCACTGCTTCTGCCCCGAAACATCCTCGCCGGCCTCGTCGCATTGTCCCTCGCGCATGCGGCGGCTGCCCCCAACACCGTTCCGAACATCGCCATCGGCGGCGGGGAGACGGACCCGCACACGCACCTGCGCTTTGAAGGCATTCCGAAGGACGCCAAGCTCGTGCGCGTCAGCACGCATCTCATCGTGGAGCGGGCGGCTACGAACGGGCTGAACTTCTTCGCCGTCCAGGTGAATTTCCCCAACCAGACCTGGGCGCACGGCGGACCGCAGGTGAATTCCGGCGCCGAGAAAGCCAACTGGGGCGGACTCGTCAACCGTGGTGGCGGCTCCAAGGATTACGAGGAGGTGAATTGGCAGGAGGATTTGAAGCTCATCGAGTGCGGCATCGACAAGCCCAACACCGTGCCCTGGAAATGGGAACGAGACCGGGAATACATCCTGACCGTCGAACGCGGCCAGCAGGTCAAACTGCCGGCGGGAACCAATGCGCATTTCAAGGTCAGCGTGCCGGAGCGCACCATGTGGCGGTGGAACTTCACCATCCAGCCTGTGGACGGGAAAGAGCAGGATAGCTACAGCGCGTTCATCTACGATTCGGCGGACCACTTCCGCAGCTTCTACCTCTGGAACGAGTCCGGCTACGGCTCGACCAGCAAGGAACAACACACCAAATGGTCCCTGCCGACCTACCGGACCGCCGACGACCCCGAAGACAAAGTGCCTGCTGGCTGGAAAAGATTCTGACCGGCTGGCTCAAGTCAAAACAATCTGGCTTGCGATGGCGACCAGCAACTCCAACGCCTGTGCGACGCACACTGCCGGTTTGCCTGCCTTCTCTTTTTTCGAGAATGGCCACATTGCTTTACGTAGCGCAGCCGTCCCCGCCTGCGAGTTCCGGCGGCGTCTCGCCGCCAGAACGTGCCTGTTGCGTGGCGCGAACTGGCACCGGGACGGTGCCCGAACTCGCAGCCGAGGGCGGCCGCGCTACACCCGCTGGGGCGAACCACAACGCTCAGGCTCTCGCCGGGCAGAAGCCGGGCCGTGGCCAGCGAGTTGACTCACGGTTGATTGCAGCAGCACAACGTGACACCGGCTGCCGCTCACTGCACCGCCCGGAGAATTCCGTTCATGAAAACCAGGTTCTTCGTCCCCGAAGGCACGGTCACGGTGAGATTCGTGCTCAGGCCGCCAACGATGGCATTGGCATTCAGTCCGGTCAGCCCACCGCCGTCGCCGCTGAGCGTGTTGGCGAAAACGAACGTGGATGACGTGCTGTTGGTCAGCAGAGTCAGGTTGTTGTTGCCCGAATTCACGCACGCCAGGTCGGGTCTGCCATCGTTGTTGGCGTCGAGGGAAACGACCGAATACGGACTGGAGCCCGTGACCGGGGAGGCCCCCACGATGAACCCGCCCTGGCCATCGTTGAGCAGCACGGTCAACGAAGCGGCGTTGTAGTTGGCGCTGATGATATCCATTTTGCCGTCGCCATTGAGGTCGGCAGCAATCACGCAATAGGGCTGGCTCCCGACCGCAGGCGAGGCGGCCACGGCAAAACCGCCGAGGCCATTGTTCGTCAGCACGGTCAACGAGTCGCTGAACACATTCGCGCTGATTAAATCCATCTTGCCGTCGCCGTTGATGTCCGCTGCGGTCACCGAAATGGGCGAAAGGCCCACGACGGGTGAGGAACTCAACACAAAGCCGCCGCTGCCGTTGTTGGTGAGAATGGTCAGCGAGTTGGCGTTCGCGTTCGCGCTGATGAGATCCATCTTGCCGTCGTTGTTCACGTCCGCCGTGGTCACGGAATACGGCGACAGGCCAACGGCCGGAGTCGAAGCAACCACGAAACCGCCGAGGCCGTTGTTCGTCAGGACCGTCAAGGCATTGGAGCTGGTGTTGGCTGTGATGATGTCCTTTTTGCCATCGCCGTTGACGTCCGCTGTGATGACGGAGCGCGGGCTGCCGCCGATGATGACCTGACTGGGACTCCCATAGCCGCCGCTGCCATTGTTGGTCAGCACCGACAGGCTGCCGACCGTGAGATTGACGCTGATGAGGTCAGGCTTGCTGTCGCCATTCACATCGTCTGCGGTCACCGCATAAGGGCCGTTGCCAGAAAGCGGTGAGGACGAGAGAACAAACCGGCCGCCACCCGCGTTCGTCAATACCGTGAGCGAGAAGTCGCTGAAGTTGGCGCTGATCAGGTCCATCTTTCCGTCCTGGTTGACGTCCGCCTTTGTGACCGAAAGCGGCGTGGGGCCAACGCCCGGCGCAGATGCGAAGACGAAATTGGCCCGATTGGTCACGATGGTGATGAGCCCGCCGGAATTCACATTCATGAAGCTCAGATTCGTCACGCCCGAACCATCACCGTAGAACGTGCCGGTAATGTTCACCCCGCTCGCACCGTTCGTCAGCACGCCCGACGGCAATCCGGACAACGGAATAACCCCGCTCACCTGGCTGCCGGACACCGTTCCGCTGATGTTGCTGGCCGTGTTGGCGAACATGGCGTAAGGCGCGGGCGTGAGCGGCTGGCGCGGGCTCAAGTTGGTGAAGGCGCCACCGTTCTTCTGCACCGCGATTTCCAGCCAGCGCGGGCCGCCATCGAACACGCTCCCGAAGTTGAGCGGCACTGTGAACACACCATTGCTGACCGCGACGCTGGCCGGCCCCTGGTTGCCCAGCAAATTGCCGTTGGTCGGCGCATCATAGAGATAAAACGCCATGCCGTAGTTCGTGCCATTGGCGGCGCTGCCATCTTCAGTCAGGCGCCCCTGATAGGTAAACGTTGTGCCTTGGGCGAAAACCGTCAGAGGCACCCACGCGCCGGCAAAACCCATCCCCACGAGAAGTTTGAGCATTGGTTTCATAAGCATTGAAGGAAGACGCCATTAGGTCGGGTGACCGGGGCGGTTGTGGCAGATTTCCGCCGGCGCGTCAATGAGCCTGATGACTTATCGCTCAGGTCAGGTGTTCGAACTGATTGTGGTCGGTGCCCGACACGCCACATTCTGAACGCCAGCCGGACCATTCCTCGCTTTGACTCCCCCGCGCCAATTCTTATCCTGCGGGCGTGCGCACTGTTCAAGTCCCGCTGGGCCAACGCAGTTACCCGATCAAGATCGCTCCGAAGTTTCTGTCCCGCCTCGGCGAAGAATGCCGGCGCCGGCAACTCGGCCAGCGCTGCGCCGTCATCACCGACGCGACCGTCGGGCCGCTGTTCGCCCCGCGGGTGCTGACCAGCCTGAAACGCGCGGGCTTTGCGCCCGTGCTCATCACCGTCCCCGCCGGTGAAACCGCCAAACGTCTCACGAACGTCCAGCGCTGCTACGATCAGCTGGCGGCCAACCGATTGGAACGGCAGTCGTTCATTGTGGCGCTCGGGGGCGGCGTGGTGGGCGACCTCGCGGGTTTTGTGGCGGCCACGTATTTGCGCGGCATTCCGTTCGTGCAAGTGCCCACCACGTTGCTGGCGCAGGTGGACAGTTCGGTCGGCGGCAAGACCGGCGTGAATCTCAAGGCGGGCAAAAATCTCGTCGGCGCCTTCCATCAGCCGCGGCTTGTGTTGTGCGACCTGGACACGTTCCGCACGTTGCCGCCGCGCGAATACCGGGCCGGCCTCGCCGAAGTCATCAAATACGGCATCATTTACGACGAACCGCTTTTCCGGCGGCTCGAGCGCGACCTGCCGCAACTCCTGCGCCGGCAAACGGCCCGGCTGGAACCTGTCATCGCCCGATGCTGCGAAATCAAAGCGGAAGTCGTGGCACAGGATGAAACCGAGGGCGGGTTGCGGGCGATTTTGAATTTCGGCCACACGATTGGCCACGCGCTCGAGGCGATTTCGAGTTACGGCCAATATCTCCACGGCGAGGCCATCTCGATTGGCCAGATCGCGGCCGCTCAATTGTCGGTGACACTGGTCGGGTTGCCCGCCGCCGACGCCGCGCGGATCACGACGTTGTTCCGGCGCGCGGGATTGCCCACCAGGGTGACGCTGTCCGCCCGCCGGCGCCGCGCCCTGTTTGACGCGATGCGGCTCGACAAAAAGGTCAGTGCCGGCGAGGTGAAATTCGTGCTGGCCCGGCGCATCGGAAATGTGGTCTGGGGCCAGCGCGTGAGCGACGCGCAGATTCACGCCGCATTGGACGCCGTCGGCGAACGTCAACCGCAACGCCACACATGAGCTCGGTCAGCGAAACCATCGTCCGCGAATACTTCGAGCTGCACGAGTTCCTCGTGCGGCAGCACCGCAAATACATCGCGCAGACCAAACGCGAGGATGACGACATTGATTTCTTCGTCCTCAATCCGCACCCGCAAAAATCCGCGGCGCCACTGCCCTTCGTGCTGAGCTCGGGGGATTTGCCGCGCGTGGAGCGCGCCATCGTCGTGGTGAAGGGCTGGCACACGGAGACATTCAGCCCGGCGGTCCTGATGAATGCGCCCGAAATTTTTCGCTTCGTTGAACCGGCCACGTTCAAACAGGCGGCCCGGGCGTTTGGCGAGGAGGGGACGCCGCTGAAAATCCTCGTTGTGCCGGCGCTGCCACAGGGCGCCGAGGCGCGCGACCAAAGCGTTGCGCTGCTGCGCGCCAAGGGCATTGATGCCGTGATCCCCTTCCGCACCATGCTCGCAGAATTGATCGAGAAGACCGAAACGAACCGCAACTATCAGAAGTCGGACCTGCTCCAGGTGGTGCGCATTCTGAAGAACTACGAGTTCTTCAAGGAACCGCAGATGGAGTTGTTCAAGCCGCGGAAGGCCCGGCGCTCCTGAGTTCGCATGGCTTGTCCCATCCAGCGCCTGCTTTCCCTGCCGCCGGGCATGGCCCGCGAGTTCGAAACGCTCGAAGCCAAACCGCGTCCAGCGTGGTTTGCCACCAGCGATCCCGCCGGGCACAAGCTCGGCTCGGGCGGCGGCACCGCGCATTTGCTGGCCGAGGCCTGGCGGCAAACCGGCGCGAGCCGGAGCTTCGGTGACTGGCTGGCGGCCAGCCGCAAGCTGCTCATCCACGGCGGCGGCCAGAGCCGGCGCCTGCCCAGCTACGCGCCGGTGGGCAAACTGCTGCTGCCCGTGCCCGTGTTCCGCTGGTCCTACGGCCAGCGCCTCGACCAGACCCTGCTCGACGTGCAATTGCCCGATTATGAGCGGGTGCTGGCGCACGCCGGTCCCCGAACCGCCGCCATGATCACCAGTGGCGACGTGCTGCTGCGTTTCGCGCGCGAGCTGCCGCCGTTTCCGGACGTGGATGTGTTGGGCCTTGGCATGTGGGTGACGCCCGAGAAGGCCCGGGATTTTGGCGTTTTCTTTTCCCCGCGCGCCCGGCCCACGGAACTCGCGTTCTTTCTGCAAAAGCCGGAGCCGGCGACAATTCGGAGCCGTGCCGGACAGTTCTTTCATCTTGTGGACACGGGCATGTGGCTGCTCAGCGGACGCGCGGTGCGGGTGCTGATGGCGAAGTGCGGCTGGCAGGAGGCGGGGCAGCAATTTGCCGGCGCGACCGCAAGTCAATATGAGCTGTATGCGCAATTCGGCCTCTCGCTGGGTTCGCAACCGCAGGTGCCCGATCCGGAAATCGCGTCACTGACCTCCGCCGTCCTGCCGCTGCCTGAGGCGGAGTTCTATCACTTCGGCACCAGCCGACAGTTGATCGAGTCGGTGGCTGCGCTGCAAAATCTCGAACTGGATGAAACCAAACTCGGCCTCGTGGGCGCCAAACGCCATCCGGACCAGTTCGTGCAGAATGCGCAGTTCGACTATCCGCTGAAACTGGAGGAGAACCATACCCTGTGGATTGAAAACAGCGCGGTGCCGGCAACGTGGCGGCTTGCCCACGAACATGTATTCACCGGCGTGCCGCCGAACGCCTGGGATTTGCGGCTGGAGCCGGGCGTGTGTCTGGATTTTGTGCCCGTGGGCGGGACAGAAGTCTGCCTGCGCGCCTACGGTTTTGAAGACACCTTCAGCGGCGCGTTGAGCCACGCCGGAACCCAATGGTTTGGACGCCCGGCGGCCCAATGGTTTGCGGCCCGTGGCATTGCTCCCACAAACGCTGGCGAGGGCGACATCCAACTCGCAAAGCTTTTTCCAGTCCTCACGCCGGACGCCATCGATCCCCGGTTCATCGAATGGCTCTTTGCCGCGCAGCCCGTCGCCAATCCACAGTTTGCGCAGCGCTGGCTCGGCGCGCGCCGGCTTTCGGCGCAGGATCTCGGTGAGCAGGCCAATCTGCGCCGGCTTTACCAGCAGCGCGACCACCGCCGCCGCGCCTGCCTCGAACCGCTGCTGCGCAATGGCCGCTGGAGCGTTTTTTACCGGCTCGACCTGCAGCAGACCGCCCGCGATTTTGCCCAAACCGGCGAACCGTTGCCGCCGGCCGATTTGCACGACGACGATGAGCCGCTGCATTTCGTGCATGACGAAATGTTTCGCGCCGCGGTGCAGCGGGAACGGCAGGACCCAAACTGGCCGGCACACGAGGCGAAGGCCTTTGCGCTGCTGCGGGAGATGATCATCCGCGAGACGCAACTTTCGCCCGCGGTGCCCCGTGCGTGTGTGCAGGAAGACCAGATTGTCTGGGGCCGCAGTCCGGTGCGGCTGGACCTGGCGGGCGGCTGGACGGACACGCCGCCCTATTGTCTGGAGCACGGTGGGCAGGTCCTCAACCTGGCCGTGGACCTGAACGGGCAGCCGCCGATTCAGGTATTCGCCAAGCTGAGCGCGCGTCTCGAACTGGTGGTGCGCTCGATCGATCTGGGCGTGGAGCAGCGGCTCACCTCCTACGAGCAACTGGACACGTTCGCGGAACCGGGCAGCGAGTTTGGTCTGGCCAAGGCGGCCCTGGCGCTGGCCGGTTTTCTGCCCCGGTTTCACGGCGACAGCGAATTCCGTTCGCTGCCCGAACAACTCCGCACTTTTGGGGGCGGCATCGAGCTGTCCATGCTGTCCGCCGTGCCGAAGGGCTCGGGGCTCGGCACAAGCAGCATTCTCGCCGCCACGCTGCTTGCCACGCTCGGCGATTTGTGCGGGCTGGGCTGGGACCGGCACGCGCTGTTTCAACGCACCCTGGCCCTGGAACAGATGTTGACCACTGGCGGCGGCTGGCAGGATCAGGCGGGCGCCATCTTCGGCGGCGTGAAGCTGATCGAGACATCCGCCGGGCTGGCGCAAACGCCCAAGGTCCGCTGGCTGCCGAGCACCTTGTTTGGCGCCGGTCACGCGAACACAACCGTGCTGCTCTACTACACCGGCCTGACCCGCCTGGCGAAAAACATCCTGCAAGAAATCGTGCGTGGCATGTTCTTGAACTCGCCCGCGCATCTCCGGATTCTGGAAGAGATTGGCGCCAATGCCGGCCGTTGCTTCAACGCCATCCAGCACTGTGATCGGGCCGGGCTTGAAGCAGCCATCCGCACCAGCTGGCGGCTGAACCAGGAACTCGACGCCGGCACGAACCCGCCCGAAGTCGCCGCCGTCCTTGAATGCATCGCCCCGTGGATGGCTGCCGGCAAATTGCTGGGCGCCGGCGGTGGCGGCTTCCTGCTGATTCTGGCGCACGTCGAAACCGCGGCCCGGCACATCCGGCAGACATTGACCAGCGCCCCGCCCAATCCGCGCGCCCGCTTCGTGGACGTGACCTTGTCGGAAGCCGGACTGGAATTGACGCGCAGTTGAAGCGGTTGCGGGTCGGCCGATATTCACCGGCTTCTCATTACCGGCTCCCGGAGGCCGGATTTCCCCGGCGCGAGGTCAAGGGTTTCTCCGGGATTGCAACGACGCTTTTCGCAGGTAAATTCCCAACCATGTTGCTGGTCATCGATAACTACGATTCGTTCACCTATAACATCGTCCAGTATCTGGGCGAGATGCAGGTGAAGATGGAGGTTTTCCGCAATGATCAGATCAGCATTGACCAGATTCGGGCGCTGAAGCCGGAGCGCATTTTGGTGTCGCCCGGCCCGTGCTCACCGCGCGAGGCGGGATTGTCCAACGAAATCATCCGCGCGTTTGGCCCGACGACGCCGCTGTTTGGCGTATGCCTGGGCCATCAATGCATCGGCCATGCCTACGGGGCCAACGTCATCGTCAACAACCGCATGATGCACGGCAAAACCTCGCCCATCCGGCATAATGGGAAGGATTTGTTCGAGGGGATGCCGAATCCGTTCGAGGCCACGCGCTACCATTCGCTGGTGATCGAGCGCAGCACCCTGCCGGACTGCCTTGAAATCACGGCCGAAACGCAGGAAGGCGAAATCATGGGCGTGCGGCACAAGGAATTTCCGGTCTGGGGCGTCCAATTCCATCCGGAAAGCATCCTGACCGAGAACGGTCGCACCATTCTGCGGAACTTTTTGAAACTGCGCTGACCCATCCCGGCGCGCCAGCGTCTTAATATTGCCATGAAGCGGCTCATCTTGATTTGCACCCTGCTCTGCCTTTGCCTGTCGGCCTGGGCGGAGCAGGTGAAGCTGGACACGCTGAAGGTGGGCTCACGGACTTACAAGAAGGTGACGGTGCTGGGCTTCAATGCGACGGATCTTTATTTCACGCACTCCAAGGGCATCAGCAACGTCAAGCTCAAGCATCTCCCGCCCGAGCTGCAAAAACGCTTCAACTACGACGAGGCCACCGCCACCGCGGCTGAACAGCAGCAAATCACGGACAACGCGGAGTTCAACAAACAGTTGGTGGTCGCCATCGAACAGAACGCCGCCCGCGAGAAGCAGGCCGAACGCCGGAAGGAGATGACCACGGAAGCGAACCTGGCCGACCCGCTGTCCGATAAATCCCCCATCGGCCGGCCCCTGCCCGAGTTGAAGGTCGAGCGCTGGATCGGCGGCAAGCCCGACGCGCGCGAGAAGTTTCAACTGATTTACCTGTGGGCGCCGTGGAGCTACGCCTCCCGAACGTTTCTGCCCGATTTCAATGCATTGCAGGAAAAGTTCTCCAAGGAGATCGCCTTCTCTGGTCTCGTATCCGAAAAGACAACCACCGATCCCGAAATCGAGGCCGGCGTGCATGCGGAATTCCCAGTCGCCATCGACCCGACGGAAAAATTCATCGACGCCCTGGGGGTGACCAGCCTGCCCCAGGCCGTCCTCGTGGATCCCAAAGGCATCGTCCGCTATCTCGGTCATCCCGCAGCGCTGAACGAAAAGCGCCTGCAGACGCTGGTGGCGCGCTTCGCTCAATAGGCCATCGCCTCGTCTTGAACGTTTGTTCACCTGTTCAGAACATATGGTTGCGGCATGCTCATCCCCCGTTAAGCCCGTCAATTCCAACGTCACTCCATGAATGCCGCGCCCGCCTCGTTCGCTGTTGCCGCCAGTTCCTGCACATCCCCGGCCCTGCCCCCCGGGACGGCCAACACCGTCTGGTTGCAGCGGACGGCCCTTTACCGGGAATTCCTGGCCGAGCGCGAAGAAATCCTGCGGCTAAAGTGGATTGAATCGGAAAAAGCCGGCCGCGACATCGGCTTTGAAAGCGCGCTGACCGAATGGGTGGTCCGGCACCGGGCACACTGGCGCAAAGCCCGCCAGCACGGACGAACCGCTCCCCCTGGCTGAAGCCGCCCCCGTTCCTTTCAGCCGGCACTGGGCCGCGGCGGAAGACCGGTTGAGTCCTGTCGGCGTTCCGGTATTCTCGGCCAGCCATGGCTGTGGAGAATCGCATCATCAAGGTGCAGAAACGGAACCGGGCGCTGGTCCGGTTCGATCTGGCGCGCATCCGCAACGCCATCCTCCGGGCGGCCGCGTCGATTGGAGGTTTTGCGCGCGACCATCATCCCGGCATCAACGACCGGATTTTCCAGGCGTGCGGAGATGACGCGGCGATTGCGGATTTTCTGACCGACATCGTGGTGGTCTGTTTGAATTCCGAGCCGCATCACCTCATCGCCAATTTCCCGCCCACCATCGAGATCATCCAGGATGAAGTGCTGCACGCCTTGCGCAGCCACGGCTTTCAACACACGGCGGACGCCTACGCCTGCTACCGCTGGTGCCGTCACTGGTTGCGCGAGGGAGCCATCACGTCCGGGCAATTCGTCGGGAACGGCTTCCCTCATGAACATCTGCGCACGGTCGATGCGTGGAATCAGGAACACGGCTGCGCTTCGGTGGCCGCCTTGAATGAGATCACGCGCGCCGGGCGCATCCGGCAGCTCATCGAAGCCTCCCTCGCCCGTTACGAAGCCGCGCTGGACGACGCAGCGCAACGGATGACCAAGCGGCTGGCGGACGGCGACCGCATCCGGTTGATGTGGATCAGCGGGCCGAGTTCCTCGGGCAAGACGACCACCACCGTCAAGCTGACGGAGCGGCTGCGTCGGCACGGACTCGAGTTCTTGATGCTGAACCTGGATGATTATTTCTGGCCGCTGGTGGAACACCCCACCGACTGGATCAATGACCGCAATTACGAAACTCCCGAGGCCCTGGACATCCAGTTGCTGAACGCGCACCTGACGGCGTTGCTGGCCGGCGAAACAGTGGAGAAACCCCAGTTCGATTTCAAGGAGGGGCGACGCACCGGCACGAAGCGTGTCAAGCTGGAGCCCGGCCAGATTCTGCTGCTGGACTGCCTGCACGGGTTGTATCCGCCCATCACTGAAGGCATTCCCGCCCGGGTTCAGTTCCGCGTTTACATTGAGAATCTGAATGTCATCCACGAAGGCGATGGTTCCAACGGCCGGCGCATTCCGTTCACCGACCTTCGGCTGATGCGCCGCATGTTGCGGGATGCGCGGCATCGGAATCACAGCCCCTTGCGCACAATTCTGCACTGGCACTACGTGCGGGCCGGCGAACTGTTCAGCATCATTCCGCTCCGCGGCCTGGCCGATGTGGTGATCGACGGCGGATTTCCCTTCGAACTGGCCGCGCTCAAGCCGTTGTTCATGCAGAACGACGGCATGCTTCCGGCGGAAGCGGACTTTCACGATTATCCCGGATTTGTCGATGCGCGGATTCGGTTCAACCGGCTGCGCGTGCTGCTCGAATCCGTCACCGGCCTGGGCGCGGCCGAGGTCGCGTCCGCGGACCTGATCCCCGGGGACGCCGTCCTCCGCGAGTTCATCGGCGGCAGCACCATCCGCATCCCGCACAACGAGTAAGGTTCCGCGGGAACGGCTCGTTCTGGCCGTTCCAGGGAAGGACCATTTTCAAACGCTTTGCGGCGCAGGCTGTCAATGTCTCCAAATGCCGAAGGTGGGCAGCCCAATTGGTCCGGTCTTTTTGAATGGACAAACCGGGGGGTTCTCCCTCAACTGGACCGCTCGAATTTTGCGCGCCGTCTAGCCACATCAATTGAATCAATCGCATGGATAAATCGAAGTCAGCCAAGGAAAAGACTTTGAACGCACCCGCCCAACCGGTCGCGCCGGCCGGCAAACCAGCTTTGTTTAGGCGGATTGACTGGCTGACGTTCCTGATCGTCACGGTCATCGTCATGACCGGCTACTGGCTGACCATCGCGCCGGACCTGACGCTGGAGGACTGCGGTGAACTCGCCACCGGCTCCTTTTACGCGGGCATTCCGCATCCGCCCGGCTATCCGGTCTGGACCCTTTACACATATCTGTGGGCGAACTTCGTGCCGTTCCACAACATCGCGTGGCGCGTGGCCATGGGCGAAGCCCTGGCCGGCGCGCTGGCCTGCGGTCTGGTTGGCTTGGTTGTCTCGCGCGGCAGCAGCATGATGATCGAAGGCATCGAGGGGCTCAAAAACATCGATCGCCGCTGGGAAAACGCCATTTGCATGGTTTCGGGGTTCGTGGCCGGCATGTTGCTCGGTTTCAACGGCTACATGTGGAGCCAGTCGGTCATTGTCGAGGTGTATGCATTCAGTTTGTTGTCGTTCATGGGCGTGCTCGCCTGTTTGTTGCGCTGGATTTATACCCCGCAGAAGCGGCGCTACCTTTACTGGGCCTTTTTCATCTACGGCATCTGCTTCACCAACCACCAAACCCTGATCGTGGCCGCAATGGGGTTGGAAGTCGCCATCGCCGCGGCGGATTTCCGCATGGGCCGGAGCCTCTTCCTGTGGAACAGCGTCGCCTATCTCTGCGGCCTCATTCTGCGGGGTGAGCAGATGATGTTCGTGGACACCACCCAGATGGTCTTCATTATTTTCAATGTGGTGGGCGTCTGCTCCATTGCCGCCTACCTCGCGTTTGCGGTGTTGACCCGGATCTCCTTCCCGGAACTCGCGCGCGATTTCGCGTTGCTGGCTTTTTTCGCCTTGCTGGTCAGCATTCCCGGCCTGGGTGGCATGGCCCTGCTCCTGGCGGCGGTCGCCCTGGCCGGCCTGATCAAGTTTGGCTGGGACTCGCGCAAGCAAGGTCAGGAATGGCTGGTCGTGGCCGGTTGCGGCGCCTTGTGGCTGGCCGGCGCCTCCTTCTACCTCTACATGGCGCTCGCCGGCATGAGCACCCCGCCCATGCAATGGGGCTACCCGCGAACGGTGGAGGGTTTCATTCACGCCCTGACCCGCGGCCAATACGAAAAGATCAGCCCGACGGATGTTTTCGGCGATCCACTGCGGTTCATCATGCAGTTGGGCATCGTGGGCGAAGGGGTCGTGGATGAATTCAACTGGGTCTATACGTTGCTGGCGCTCGTGCCGCTGCTGTTCTTCTTCCGCATGCAAAAACGGGAGCGGGCGTGGATGCTGGGCCTGGTCGCGGTTTACCTGTGTCTCGCCGTGTTGCTGGTGGTGCTTGTCAATCCCTCCACGGACCGCCAGTCGGTGGAAATTTCCCGCGTCATCTTCACCGCGTCGCATGTTTCGGTGGTCATTGCCATCGGCTACGGCCTGACATTGATTGCCGCCAGCCTGCTCGCCGAATACCGCACGTTCCGGCTGTGGGGGCTGATTGGTGGTGCGCTCGGGGCGGCCCTGGCATTGTATGCGCTGGCCAACGTGGCGCATGACATGTCCGCCGGTCTCACCGGCATGAGCGCCATCCAGACGTTCTTCCACGCCATCGGCCGCGCCTTCCAGCCGCATCAATACGGACTGCCGGTTTTTGCGGGCCTGCTGTTGCTGGGCCTGACCGTGGTATTCCTGATCAATCTGCTCCTCGGCCGCGAACGGCCGCATCTGGGCGTTGTGCTGGCCGTGTTCGCCATCATGCCACTCCATTCGGTGATGTCCCACTGGGCGGACAACGAACAGCGCAACCACCTGTTCGGCTACTGGTTTGGCCACGACATGTTCACCCCGCCCTTCGTCGGCAAGGACCACAAGCTGACCTATGATACCAAGGAGCGGACCGCGTTGATGAAGGACCCCAAACAGGCCAGCCTCATCTATCCCGAAATGGACCGCAATGCGGTGTTGTATGGCGGCACGGATCCAGGCCGCTTCTGCCCGACCTACATGATTTTCTGCGAGAGCTTCATCCCGCCGAGTTGCAAGCCGCGCGATCCGAATTTCGACCGGCGCGATGTTTACATCATCACCCAGAACGCCCTCGCGGACGGCACTTACCTGATGTATATCCGCTCGCAATACAACAAGAGCGCGCAGATTCAATACGACACGCCGTTCTTCGAGGACGTTTTCCAACGCCTGACCATCCGCGATCCCAAGGAGCGCGAATACCGGACGAACTGGCTGTCCAAAATCGCCTACGATTACCTGGACAAGCCGTTCATCGCGCTGGGCGACAAGATTGAGAAGCGCCGCCGCGAGGAGGGCGTTTATCCGAAGAACGAAATCTACATCGCCACGCCCGAGGATTCCGCGCGCTGCTTTCAGGAATACATGAGCGATGCGCAACGGCGCATGCAGTTGAACCAGCTCCGCCCCGGTGAGGATGTGCGCGTGGTCAAGGATCCGAACGGCGTGGATCGCGTGCAGGTCTCCGGACAAGTGGCGGTCATGGCCATCAACGGGCTGCTGACCAAGGTGATGTTCGACCACAATCCCACGAACGAATTCTTCGTCGAAGAGAGCTTCCCGCTGGACTGGATGTATCCGCACCTGACGCCCTACGGCATCATCATGAAAATCAACCGGCAGGAACTCCCCACGCTGTCGGAGGACGTCCTGAAGCGTGACCACGAGTTCTGGGCGAATTATTCCGAACGCCTGATCGGCAACTGGATCACCGACGACACGCCCATCAAGGACATCGTGGACTTCGTTGAAAAAGTTTATCTGCGGCACGACTTCACGGGCTTCAAGGGCGACCTGAAATTCGTCCGTGACGATCAGGCGCAGAAGGCCTTTTCCAAGCTCCGCAGCTCGATTGCCGGCATCTACGCGTGGCGCCTCGGGTTGTCCGCCAATTCCCCCACGCCGCCGGAATACGTGGCCAAGTCGCCCGCCGAACGCGAGCGCCTGCTGAAGGAGGCGGACTTCGCCTTCAAACAGGCCTTCGCCTTCTGTCCTTACAGCCCCGAAGCCGTGTTCCGCTACATGCAGGTGCTGCTCGGCAACAACCGCCTCGACGACGCCATCTTGGTCGTGCAGACGGCGTTGAAGCTCGACCCGTATAACTCGCAGCTGGCCGACACGCTCAAGCGCCTGGAAGGCTTCAAAGGCAACGCGGGCAAGATCAGCGAGGTGCAGTCGAACATTCAAAAGCTCACGGTCGAATATCAAAAGAATCCGACCAACTTCCAGACGGCACTGAATCTCGCCGGCGCCTATTTCAGCATCGGCCAGACGAGCGCAGGCGCCACCGTGCTGGACGAAATCGTGAAAAGTCCGCACGCCACGCCGGAAGCCATTCTCGCCGTCGCCCAATACCAGGTGCAATCCCGCAACTATCCCAAGCTCGAAGAAGCGCTCGAACGCCTGACCCAGGTGGAACCGGATTCGCCGGAGGCGTGGTATGACCTCGCCGCGTTGAAAGCCACGCTGGGCAAAATGCCCGACGCCACGGCCAACCTGAAACAAGCCATTCAACTCAGTGACGCCCGCCTGGCCACGAACACGCAATCGCGCGACCTCCGCGGGGAGGCGGCCAAGGATCCGCGCTTCCAGATGATGAAGGACTTGCCGGAATTCAAGGCGCTGCTGACGAAGCCTTGAACGGCAAACGGCTTGCACACGGCTGCCACGGTTGCCGCGGCAGCCGTTTTCGTTTATCATCCGCCCGCATTTTTCGATGAGCAAACAACCATCAGAACCCGCGACCAGCGGGGCGCCGGCCGGCCCGGCCGGGCTGACCCCGGAGCAAGTCAGTGAATTGCAGGCCCAGGCGGCCAAAGCCGCCGAGCATTGGGACCGCCTGCTGCGCGCCACCGCCGACTTCGACAATTACAAGAAACGCGCCGCGCGCGAACGACAGGACGCCATCAAATACGCCAACGAAGGGCTGATGCAGAAGCTGCTGCCCGTGCTGGACAATTTCGAGGCGGCCCTGAACGCCGCGCAATCCACCAGCGGCGACAACGCCCAGTCACTGCTGACCGGCATCTCAATGATTCACCAGCAGCTCAAGTCGGTGTTGACCGAGGCCGGACTTGAGGAAATTGAGGCGCACGGCAGGCCATTCGATCCCAACCTGCACGAAGCCGTTTCGCAGGCCGAGTCCAGCGAGCATCCGGAAGGCAACGTGATGCAGCAGCTCCGGCGCGGTTACCGGCTGCGCGACCGGTTGCTCCGCCCCGCCAGTGTCGTCGTCGCCAAAGCCCCCTCCCCCGCCCATGGCCAAGCGTGACTATTACGAAATCCTCGGCGTGAACCGTTCGGCCAGCGACGAGGAAATCAAAAAGGCCTACCGCAAGCTGGCCGTGAAATACCACCCGGACAAAAATCCCGGTGACAAGGTGGCCGAGGAAAAATTTAAGGAACTCGGCGAGGCTTACGAGGCCCTCAGCGACCCGCAAAAACGCGCGGCGTATGACCAATACGGCCACAGCGCCTTCGACCCGCGGACCCGGGCCAGCCGGGGCGCGGGCGGGTTTCACGATCCCTTCGACATCTTCCGTGAAGTCTTCGGCGGCGGCGGGGGCGGCAGCATCTTTGATGAATTCTTCGGCGGCGGGCGTTCGGACCCCAGCCAGCCGCAACGGGGCGACGACCTGCGGTTCGACCTGGAAATCACGCTGGAAGAAGCGGCCCACGGCTGTGAAAAGGAGATTTCCATTCCCCGCGCAGATCGCTGCGACACCTGCCGCGGCTCCGGCGGTGAGGAAGGCTCCAAAATCAAAACCTGTCCCACCTGCGGCGGCCGGGGACAGGTGCTCACGTCGCGCGGCATTTTCAGCATCGCGCAAACGTGTCCCGCCTGCGAAGGCGCGGGCCGGGTGATCGAGAAGCCCTGCCGGGCCTGTCGGGGCTCGGGCCGGCGCGAAAAGCTGACCAAAATCAACTTGCGCATTCCAGCCGGCGTGGACACGGGGGCGCGCTTGCGCTCCTCCGGCAACGGCGATGCCGGCTTGCGCGGCGGACCGCCAGGCGACCTCTACGTGGTGCTGCGACTCAAGCCGCATGATGTTTTCCATCGCGACGGCGACGACCTCCTCTGCGAGGTGCCCATCAGCTTCGTGCAGGCGGCGCTCGGTTCGGAAGTGGAAGTGCCGACCTTGGAAGGCGCTGCAACGGTGAAAATCCCACCGGGCACCCAGCCCGGCACGATCTTCCGGCTCAAGGCCCGGGGGGTCAAAAACCTGCAAGGCTACGGCCACGGCGATTTGCACGTGCGGGTGAACGTCGAAGTGCCCACGCGGCTCAACGCGGAACAAAAGCAAAAGCTTGAGGAATTCGGCGCCCTCTGCAACGGCAAGGAAAGCCCGCTGATGCAAAGCTTCCTGGAAAAGGCGAAAAAGTTCTTCCGCTGAGCCATCGCCATGCGCCGCTTCTTTGTCCCGCCTGAACAAAGCCGGGGAGAAGTCTTCGATCTGCCCGAGCGCGAAGCCCGTCACGCAACACAAGTGCTGCGCCTGCAGCCCGGGGACACCTTGGAAGTGCTGGATGGTTGCGGCGGTGTGTTGCGGTGCGCCGTCGAAACGGCAACCAAACGCAGCGTGCGGGTGCGGGTGCGGCAACGCGATTACCGGCCTCCCCTGGCCTGCGCGATCACGCTGGTGCAGGCGATTCCCAAAGGCCCCGCATTCGAGACCATTGTGCAAAAGGCCACCGAACTCGGCGCCGCCCGGGTCATCCCCTTGCTCAGCGAACGCGTCGTGGCGCACTTCGCGGCCAAGGACGCCCCTGCCAAGGTGGACAAATGGCGCCAGATCGCCGTGGAAAGCATCAAACAATGCGGCTCGCCCTGGTTGCCGGAAATCACCCCGCCCGTGTCCTTTGCGGAGTTGTTGAAATCACCTCCGGCAAGGGACGTCAGCGTCGTGTGCGCGCTGCCCGAGTCACGCCGCAGCCTGCGGGCCGTGGCCGAAAACTATCGTCGGGAAAGGCACCGGGAACCGGGCAGCGCCGCGCTTTGGATTGGTCCGGAAGGTGACTTCACACCCGCCGAATACGCTGCCATTGAAAAAACTGGCGCATTGCCCATCTCCCTGGGCCCGCTGGTGCTGCGGGCTGACACAGCGGCCATCGCATGCCTCGCTTTGGCAAATCAGGAATGGCAGACCCCGGCCTCGGCGCGCGATTGAACCAGCACCCGGAAGCTATGTCCCAAATGCGCGGGATGAGTTAACGTCTGGAACTGCCGCGTGCGCCGGGCATCCCACGCGCCAAACGCCGCGTCCGGCTGCCACGCTTCGGCCGCAATCCGCGTCAGAAACCGCTCCTGTGATTCCAGCAGGTCAGTCGTCAAACCGGCAGCCCTTCCCACGGCTTCGATGCGGCCGAAATTGACGTGCGCGGTGATGTCCTGCTCGCCGGGATTGGCCAGCACATCATCCACGTGCTGGTGGTGGCGATACGCTCGCAGCGTTCCACGGGGCCGTTCCGCGAGCACCATTTGCTCGTTCTCAAAGCCGTAATCACAGGTAACGAGTTTGCCGCAGCGCAGCCAGCCCGCCGCGCGTCGCCACCAGTGTTCCGCGGCTTCATTGACTTCCACCACGCAGCCATCCGGCAAAACCTCCAGAAGCTCCGGAGCGGAGGGCAGCCGCTGCGCCAATGACGGCGCGGGCGCGGTCAGACGCGTCCAGCGAAAACCCGCCCCCTCCACCGTGACCCCCCATTCGAACCATTGGCGGCGCACGGCATCCCAACCAAAGCGCCGCACCGGCAGCGCGTCAAGGAGTTCGTTGGCGAAGACGACCGTGAATTGCGGATCGCGGGTTGCGGATTGCGGATTGGGGAAGTCATCCCGCCATCGGACCTGTGCTGAAAAATCCGCGAGCGCTGCCTGCTGCCATTCGCGGCGGCGAAGCGAAGGTTCCAGAATGCAATACTCTGTCCGCTCCAGCAATTCCGGCCGCTGCCGCCGAAGCCAGTTCAAAATGTCGCCGGCCAGCTTCCCGTCATGCGCGCCCGCCTCGACAATCTGCAATCCGCAATCCCCCAGTCGCAATTCCTCCCACCAGCGGGCAAACTGAAACCCCAGCAGTTCCCCAAACAGCGGCCCCACGCTGACGCTGGTATAGAAGTCCCCGCCGCGGCCAATGTTGTCCTTTTCCGTTTCATAAAATCCACATTCAGGACAATACAGCGCCAGCTCCATGAACCGGGCAAAGGGAATTGGCCCGTGTTTGGCAATCTCATCGTTGATAATCCGGGGCAAAAGGGGCATTCCTGAAGGTGTGGTAAGGATTTAGCTAATAGCCGGGCAGCTTTCGGAGTTATATGGCAAAAATCGACGCATTCTTCAATTTGATGTTCGAGCAAAAGGCTTCGGACCTGCACATGGCGGCCGGCAATCCGCCGATGCTCCGCATCAATGGCGAACTGCAGCGCGTGGACTACCCGCCGCTTGAGAGCGACACGCTCAAGCAAATGCTCTACGAGATCACGCCGGAATATAAGGCAAAAATTTTTGAAGAAACCGGCGACGTGGACTTCGGCTACGAAATCCCGGGCCTGTCGCGGTTCCGCGTGAACTTCTTCAACCAGAAGAACGGCGTGGCCGCCGTGTTCCGCCAGATTCCCTCGAAGGTGCTTTCCTTTGAAGATTTCGAGAAGTTCGATGCGCCGATGCCCGCCGTATTGAAGAAGTTTGCCATGCTCCACCGCGGGCTGGTGGTCGTCACCGGACCCACGGGCTCCGGCAAATCCACCACGCTCGCCGCCATGATGGATTACGCGAACAAGAATCGCAAAGACCACATCATCACGGTGGAGGATCCGATCGAATTCGTGCATGAAAGCAAGAACTGCCTGGTGAACCACCGGGAAGTCGGCATTCACACCAAATCATTCGCCGCCGCCCTGCGCGGCGCCCTGCGCGAAGACCCGGACATCATTCTCGTCGGCGAAATGCGCGACCTGGAAACCATCGAACTGGCCCTGGTGGCCGCGAGCACGGGTCACCTGGTGTTCGGCACGCTCCACACGCCCAGCGCGGCCAAGACCGTGGATCGTATCATTGACGTGTTTCCCGCCGACCAGCAAAACAAGGTCCGCACCACCCTTTCCGAAGCGCTCAAGGGCGTCATTGCGCAGAACCTGTTCAAGCGCGTGGACAAGAAGGGACGGGTGGCCGCATTGGAAATCCTGGTGTTCAACACGGCCGTCGCCAACCTTGTGCGCGAAGGCAAAACGCACCAGATTCCCGGCATGATTCAGGTGGGCAAAAAATACGGCAACATGCCGCTGGACGATTCGATCATGGAACATTTGCGCATGAAGCGCATTTCGCCCGAGGAAGCCTACGACAAAGCGATCGACAAGAAGAAATTCAAGACCTTCCTGCCTCATCCGCCGGAGGATGACGAAACCTGATTATGCGACGCCCCGAACTTGATCATTTGTTGACCACGATGCTGGAATCCCAGCCCGAGGTCTCCGACCTGCTTTTCACCGCCGAAAAGCCGCTGCAGGTGGAATCCTTCGGCGATCTCAAGCCCGTGTTGGTGGATCCGCCGATCGAGCGCCTCACCCCCTACCAGACGGAGATGGTCGCGCTGAACCTGGTCGGCGACAATCCGTGGCATTTGTTCGATCTGCTGCGCCACGGCTCGTGCGACGCCGCCTACACGCTGGCGGACAAGGCGCGCTTCCGCATCAACGTCTTTTCGCAGCGCGGCAACACCTCCATCGTGCTGCGCAAACTGAACACGCGCATTCCAACCTTGGAGGACCTCGGCCATCCGAGCATCCTCAAGGAGCTGCCGAAGGAAAAAACCGGCCTCATCCTCGTCACCGGCGCAACGGGCTCCGGCAAATCGACGACCTTGGCGGCGGTGCTGAACGAAATCAACAACACCCGCCCCGTCCATGTCATCACGCTGGAGGATCCGGTGGAGTTCGTGCATCCGCACCGGGTTTCCACGTTCAACCAGCGCGAACTCGGCACCGATTTTGACAATTTTGCCAACGGCCTGCGCGCCGCCCTGCGGCAGGCGCCGAAGGTGATTCTGGTGGGCGAAATCCGCGACCGCGAAACGCTCAAGATCGCCCTGAGCGCGGCGGAAACCGGGCATTTGGTGCTCAGCACGCTGCACACCACCGATGCCGGCCAGACCATCAACCGTATTCTCGGCATGTTCGAAACCGATGAGCAGGAGCAGATTCGGGAACGTCTCGCGGACACCCTGCGCTGGGTGGTCAGCCAGCGGCTGGCCCCCAAGGTCGGCGGCGGCCGGCATGCGCTGCTGGAAATCATGGGCTCGAACCTCCGCATCCAGGAATCGATCCGCCTCGGCGAATCCGAAGGCAAGACCTTCTACGAAATCATCGAAGCAAGCTATCCGTTTGGTTGGCGGACCTTCGACCAGGCCTGCTTGGAAGCCTACGAAACGGGCAAGATTTCGGAGGAAATTGCCATGCTTTACGCGACCAAGCGCGGCGTGCTCAACCGGAACATCGACAAACTCAAAAAGTCCCGCGGCGAAGCCATCGGGGGCGGCGAATCGCTGCGCATGAAGGCCGGCCTGACCGGCACTTCGTCTGCCGGCAGCCCACCACCCGTCCTCAAACTCAAATAAGCCATGTCTGACAAATTTGAATTCATCAGCACGACGGACAAGCCCGCGTTGCTGGCATTCTCCACCCCGGAATGGCTGGAGGCCGCCCGCACGGCGCTGACCGAACTCGGCTACAAAGTGCACACCGCCGCCACACACGGCGACTTTCTGGTGCGGTTCACGCAGGTGCGGTATCAGGTGGTGGTCATCGAGGAGCTGTTCGCCGCGAACGACATCTCGGAAAACCTGACGCTGCAAACGGTGCAGAAAATGCCCATGAGCCAGCGCCGGCATTGCACGTTCGTCCTCTTTGGCGACTCGTTCCAGACCTTCACGCCCATGCAGGCGTTTCAGCAAAGCGTTCACGCCGTCGTCAACACGTCCGAACTGTTCCTGCTGAAGCAGCTCATCGAAAAAACCGTTGCGGACAACAACTTCTTTCTGAACAACTATCGCGAGGCGCAGACGCGGGTGCTCGCCGGTGATCCCCGCGAATAACGCGCCTCGCCCAGTCACCCATGCGCCTTGACCAGGCTTTGGTCGAACGCGGTCTTTGCGCCAGTCGCGAAAAGGCCCAGCGCTCAATCATGGCCGGACAGGTCCGTGTCAACGGTCACCCCGCCCGCAAAGCCAGCGACACCGTCCGCGCCCACGACACCGTGGAGTTGATGGCGCCGGAAAAATACGTCAGCCGCGGCGGCCTGAAACTGGAGCACGGCCTGCAACATTTCGGGCTGCACGTCACGGGCACCACGGCCATTGACCTGGGCGCATCCACCGGCGGTTTTACCGATTGTCTGCTGCAAGCAGGCGCCGCCCGGGTTTATGCAGTGGACGTGGGCCACGGCCAGCTGGCGTGGCGTTTACGCCAGGACCCCCGCGTGGTGGTCATGGACAAAACGAATGCCCGCAATCTGACGCCCAAATCGTTTCCTGCAGGCGCGGTTCCGGTTGATGTGGTGGTGGCCGACTGTTCATTCATTTCGCTCACGAAGATTCTTCCCGCGGCCCTGGGGCTGCTCCGGTCGGGCGGACGTCTGCTGGCGCTCATCAAACCGCAGTTCGAAGCGGGAAAGGCCGAAGTGGACCGCGGCGCCGGCGTGATTACCGACCCGTTGGTGCATCAGCGCGTCCTCCAGGAAATGCAGAACTTTGTCAGCGCCATTGACGGAGCGCGGTGGCTTGGTGTAACTCAATCTCCGGTCCTGGGTCCGGCCGGCAACAAGGAATTCCTCGCGCTGATTGAAAAGATCTGCTGAGCACATCAAACAGGTTGGCCTCGTCGGCAACGCCGGCAAGGCTGCTTGCGCCGGCGCCGTGCGCCGGGCCGCCCGGCTGATTCAGGCCACCGGCCGGAAAATTTTCTGCGACGAAGCCACCGCCCGCATTGCCCGTTTGGATGCCGCCGCCCTGCCCAATTTTACCGCCCTGAGCCGGCACGTGGATCTGCTGCTCGTCTTCGGGGGTGATGGCACCATGCTGCGCATGGCCCGCGAAATCGCCGGTTCCCGCACCCCCATCCTCGGCATCAACATCGGCGGTCTGGGTTTTCTCACTGCGGTTTCATCAGCCGGGCTGGAAAAAGCCCTGAGCTGCATCTGGCAGGGAAAATTCCAGTTTGAGGAGCGGGCGCTGCTGCAGGCCGAGGCGGAATGCGGCGCCCAGCGCGTGCGCACGGTGGCGCTGAACGATCTGGTCGTGAGCCGGGGCAGCACGTCGCGCTTGATTGACCTGGATGTCGCGGTGGACGGCGAACCGCTTTCCCGTTACCGCTGCGACGGATTGATCCTGAGTTCGCCCACGGGCTCAACCGCCTACTCGCTCGCCGCCGGCGGCGCGCTGATTCATCCCACGGCGCAGGTCATGTCGCTGACGCCCATCTGCCCGCACACGCTCTCGAATCGTTCGCTCATTTTGCCCAACACCGCGACGGTGGAAATCCGCGCCGTCAACGCCCGGCCGGCCACGGTGTTGAGCGTCGATGGCGAGCTGCTGCGGGAACTGGAACAAGGCGACACGATCTGGGTGCGGCGCAGCCGCCAGACAGTGCGGCTCATGCATCTGGCGGGAAGTTCCTTTTACGAGGCCCTGCGTCGGAAATTGCACTGGCGCGGCACCAACCTGTCCGACCCCTGACGCCCACCCCAAGCCGCCCATGGTTCGTCTCAAAGACATTGCCGCCCAAGCGGGTGTTTCCGTCATGACGGTGTCCAAGGCGCTGCGCGACGCGCCGGACGTTTCGGCCGCCACCAAGGCGCGCATCCAGGTTCTGGCCCGCCAGCTGGGTTACGTGCCGGACACCATGGCGCAGGGATTGCGCACCCGCTCAACGCGTCTGCTCGGGTTGGTGGTTTCGTCGCTGACCAACCCCATTTATGCCCGGGCGACCCTGGCCATCGAGGAACGGGCCAATGACCTCGGCTACGAGCTCGTGCTGGCGCACACCCACAACCAGTCCGAACGCGAATCCCTCGCCATCCAGCGCATGCTGGCCCGCCGCGTGGAAGGCCTCATGATCGCGCCCGTTTACCGGCTCGCCAGCGAAGACCGCGTGTATCGCGAATTGAAAGCCGCCAAAACGCCCGCCGTGATTCTGGGACATCTCGCCCCGTTTTGCGCGGACTTCACCAACGTGGAGTGCGACGATTTGAACGCGAGCGCGGCCGCCACGCAACATTTGCTGTCCTTGGGGCACCGCCGCATCGCTTTCCTGGCGGGACCACCCGTCACCCCCTGGACCCGTGAACGTTTCGAAGGCTATCGCCGCGCGCTGCGCGAGGCCGGGCTGGACGTTGATGACCGGCTCGTCTTCCAGGCCGGACGCACCATTGAGGACGGCGCGGCAGCCGCGCTCCAAATGATCAACGAAGGCGTCATCCCGACTGCGGTGCAGTGTGTCAATGATCTGGTGGCCGTGGGCGCGACGGAAACGCTGCTCCAGCAGGGCTTTCGCGTTCCCGAAGATGTTTCCGTGGTCGGGTTTGGGAACATTTTGATGAGCCAGCATTTTAATGTGCCGCTCACCACCGTCCGGCAGCCCAAGTTTCACCTTGGCCTCGCCGCGATGGATTTGCTGACCGCCCAACTTAAGGGGCAACCCGCCGGATCCCGCCGGCTGCCTGCCGAACTCATTGTCCGCGCCAGCACGGCCGCCGCCCAGATTGGCAAGCAAACTGCATAATCTCCCAGCATGAATGAGTTCATGCAGAAGGTTCGTAAAATTGTCCAAATTTTAATCATCCTTGTCGTGATCACGGGCGGCATCTGGGCTTATGCCGCCTTTCGCGAGTGGCAGTCCAAGCAAAATGAACGCACGCTGGGCACGGAAGTGGACCAGCTTTTCGAGGCGTTCCACAAATACAAGCAGATCGTCGGCAAGTATCCACAGGGCAGCAACGCCGAGATTGCCAAGGCCATTCGGGAAGGCGACAACGAAAAGCACCTCATGATCATGGCGGTGAAGGACTCCCAATTGAACGCCAAGGGGGAAGTTGTCGATCCTTGGGGCACGCCGCTGAAGATTTACTTCGCGCAGAATGAAGTGCTCATCCGTTCCGCGGGGCCGAACAAGCAATTTGAAGACGCCAAGAATCCGAAGACGGACGACTACTTCCGTTCGGACTAGCCGCTCCCGAGCGCCGAAACGGCTTTGCTTCGGGCCCCGAATAATTCCACCCGGTGAGGGGAATTCGGGGCCTGAAGCATTTTTGAACTACACCCGCCGCTGCCAGGCCGCCACAAACATGCCATTGCCGCCCAACTCCTGCGGCCAGAGCGTCTGGCTGGGTTGTCCTTGAATGCCAAGCTTGGCCGCATCCGTCCGCAATGGCGGCAACGGCAGCGGCAAAAAATCAGGGCAAGCTGTCGTAAACGCGCTCGCAACGCCGCTCGTTTCCGCGCGGGTCAACGTGCAAACGGCATAAAGCAAACGTCCGCCGGGCTTCAACGCCGCAGCCGCATGGGTCAGAAGCTGCAACTGCAATTGCGCGAGTTCATGAACATCCTGTGGCCGGCAAGTCCAACGGGCGTGCGGATTGCGCTGCCAGGTGCCGACGCCGCTGCACGGTGCGTCCACAAGGATGCCGTCAAACTTTACATGGAACGGCAGCGGCGTGGTTCCCGCCCAGACCGCCGTCTGATAATTCTGCACCCCCGCTCGGGCCGCCCGTTGTCGCAGTTTGGCAAGCCGCCACTCCGCCTTGTCGCTGGCAAAGACTTGTCCCCTGCCCTGCATTTGATCCGCCAGATGCAGGGTTTTGCCGCCTTCACCGGCGCAGGTGTCCCACCAAACCTCGCCCGGCTGCGGCGCGCACAGCACTCCCACCGCCTGCGAACCGATGTCTTGCAATTCAAACGCTCCGCCCTGGAAAGCTTCCGTGGCAAACAAATCCCGGGTGCCCAAAAACTCCACCGCATCGCGCATCAACCAGCCTTTAGGCACTTTGCACTGGCCGAGCTGGTTGGCGAGCGGGCGGGCGCGACCGGGCCGGGCCCGCAACCATAGGCGCGGCTCCCATTGAAGGGAACGCAGCCACGGCTCCGGGCAATCCATCTCCTCGAGCAACCACGCCGGCACGGCCTTGTGGCGCAGCGCCTCGCCCGTCAAGGTGAAGGGATTTTTGCGGAATCGCTCCGCCAGCTCCAGCGACCAGGCAATCCGCGCTTCCACCTCGCGTTTCCGGTCATGCCAGCCGCGCCAGCGGTAATAGGCAAAAACCGCCTGCGCAACGGCCCGGCGGTCAGCCGCCGGCAACGCCGGCGCGGACTTCAACGCGTCGCGCAGGACCGCATCGGCCGGGCGGCTTTGCGTCGCCTGCCGGATCACGGCGGCGGCCATCTGGATGCATTCGGGAGCCATGTGGGTTCAGCCTTGTTGTCAGGCCACGCAAAGCTTAACTAACCCGCATGCCGGCCGCACGAAACTCTTTCTTCAGGACGACGATGCACGTGTTCGGCCGGGCACGATTTCTTCTGGTCGTGCTGGCGGGCTTGTTCGGTCCGCTCAATCTCCTTCACGCGGCGGACACGAGTTACAAGCAGGTGCTCGTCGTGCCGACGAACGACGCCGTGCTCGTGCGCCTGCCGCTGACCGATGTGACCGGCAAGGTGCGGGTGAAGGAACAAGCTGCGGATGGCTTTGGTGTTCCGGTGGCGCCTTCCCGAACGCCCCTGGGCCGAAAGCACTACCTCGAATGGCAAATTGGCTACGACAGCCCGGGCACCAACAGCCCGAGCGTGGTGCCGGAAATCCACTTCACCCGCAAAGGCGAGACCAAATACGGCCATGAGCTGTCCGCCATCCTCCTGGCGGCGGTCCGGACCGGCGTGCTTTCAACCAATGACCTGCAACGCGCGTTGACCCAGCTTCGCACCCTTGCGGAAAACACCTTTGAAGAGCACGAAACCATCAAAACGGAAACCACCCCGGAGCGCGATGCCGCCGGCTTCGCCCGTTCGGTGCAGCGCGTCCCCCAGTTCACCAAAGTGACCGCGCACGGTTCCGTGCAAATCCAGCTCAAGCCCAAGCAGCGGGCCGTGGGTTACCAGGCGATGGTTTACGTCTGCCTCCCGATGGACCAAGTGCTCAACGCCGGCGGCGAACCGCGCAAAGCCGGCTCTGCCAAATCCAAAGAAACCGTCTTCTACCGCTTCGACCAGGCAAACGCCGACCTGCTGCTTGACGTGGTGCGCGCTTTCGGCATGGCGTCGGAACAACACAACGAGGATATGCATCACATTCTGGAGGCGATCTTGCGCGTCGCTTCCTCCGCAAGGCGGTAAACGGCATCGAGTGAATATCCACGTTGGACTGCGTTGCGCAGAAGCAAGTCTCGACTACAGTCTGGCATGTTTATCAATGGCATCGGGACCGCCGTCCCCGCCCGGCGCTACACGCAGCAGGAATGCTGGGAAGCCCTGCGCACGGAACCGCGGTTTGGCGAACTTTCACCGCGCGCCCAGGCCATCGCACGCAAGGTTCTGACCGCCAAGAACGGCATTGCCACCCGTCACCTCGCGCTCGATCCGCTGGCCGAGGCTTTCGATATCACGCCGGACGCATTGCACCGCCGATTTGCCCGCACGGCGCCCGCCCTGGCGGCGTTGGCGGCCGAACGGGCGCTGCAAACAAGCGCGATTGCGCCGGCCGAGTTGGATGGCCTGATCATCAGCACCTGCACCGGCTATCTCTGCCCCGGCCTGACCAGCTACGTGAGCGAGCGACTGGGACTGCCGGCCAGCGCTCTGTGCCTCGATCTCGTCGGCCAGGGGTGCGGCGCCGCCCTGCCAAATCTGCGGACCGCAGAATCGCTGATTCACAGCGGCCGGGCGCAGCACGTGCTGTGTGTCTGTGTCGAAGTTTGCAGTGCCGCATTTTATTTGGACAACGATCCCGGCGTGCTGATCAGCGCCTGTCTGTTTGGCGATGGCGCCGCGGCCGCCGTGGTTTCGACCCGGCCATGTCCCCATCGACGTTCCGTTCGCTGGCGGAACAGCGAAACGGTGCTGCGACCTGAATTTCGTGACGAGCTCCGGTTCGAACAGCGTGGCGGAATGTTATTCAACGTGCTGAAGCCCTCCGTCTGCCGGCTGGCTGCCAGCGCCGCGGCGGAAGTCATGGCCCGGACATTGGGCGCTGCAGGCCGCCGTCAAGCTGACATCCGGGCCTGGGCCTGGCACCCCGGCGGCCGCGACGTGCTGCTGGCCCTGCGCGCGCAATTCGGTTTGTCCGACACCAACCTGCAACACAGCGCCGACGTGCTTCGGGACTTTGGTAATCTCAGCAGCCCCTCCGTGCTCTTCGTGCTCGACGCCATGCTGCAGAACAATTCGCCGCCGGGCCTTTGGTGGATGTCCAGCTTCGGTGCGGGCTTCAGTTGCCACGGAGCGCTCCTGGAAGTGGGCTAACCGATGAGACGCATCGTGCAATCGGAACTGCTCGACACGCTGCCGGCCGGCGATGCCGGCGCCCGGCATTCCCGCCGCGATCTCCGGCGCATCAACGCATGGATGGGACACCGTTCCATGCTGACGCGCGCACTCCGCTCAACAACACCGGTTGCGCCCCGGCGAATCGTGGAGCTTGGAGCGGGTGATGGCACGCTGGCCCTGGCGGTGGCGACCCGGCTCAGTCGTCACTGGCCGGGGGTTGAAATCACGCTGGTCGATCAATACCACCTGGTCACCCCGGAAACGGACGCCTCATTTCGCCGGCTCGGCTGGACTCCCCGCCTCGTTCAAGCCGACGCACGCATCTGGCTCGCCACTGCAGCAGGCGCCTGCGATGTGCTATGGGCCAACTTATTTCTGCATCACTTTGACGCAGCCGATTTGCAAAGCCTGTTGCGGCGGGCTGGCGCCGCCGGCAATTCCTTTGTGGCGCTGGAGCCGCGCCGGCATCTCACGGCCCGCGCTGGCTGTGAGTTGCTGCGGTTCATCGGATGCAACCACGTCACCCGCCACGATGCCCGCCTCAGCGTGCGGGCGGGCTTTCGCGGGCACGAACTCTCGGCGCTTTGGCCCGATCAAACCGGCTGGCGGCTCTGCGAACGGCCGGCTGGCGTGTTCAGCCACCTCTTCACCGCCACGCGGGCTCCAGCATGAATGACGCACGAACGATCACGATCGTAGGCGGCGGTCTTGCCGGATTAACCCTCGGCATCGCGTTGCGGCGGCGCGCCGTGCCAGTGACGATCTGGGAAGCCGGCCATTACCCGCGTCACCGCGTTTGTGGGGAATTCATTTCTGGGCGGGGACGTGCCCAGTTGAACGGCCTGGGCCTGGCCACATTGCTCACGGATGCCGGTGCGCGGGAAGCCCGAACCACGGCATTCTTTACGAGCAAAACCGCCGGAGCCGTGCGAACGCTTCCCGAACCGGCTCTCTGCGTGTCCCGTCACGCCCTCGATGCGGCGTTGGCCCGGCGCTTCCGTGATTGCGGTGGTGAACTGCGCGAAGGCGAACGCTGGCCGGGATCAATGAACCACGCCGGTCTGGTGCAGGCAACCGGACGGCGCGTTCAAGCCGCGGCAAATGGGTGGCGTTGGTTTGGATTGAAGGCGCATGCGCACAATGTCGAACTCGCCGCCGACTTGGAAATGCATCTCCACCCAGATGGTTACGTTGGGCTCTGCCGGCTGGACAAGGGTTTAATCAATGTGTGCGGACTCTTTCGCCGACACCGAACAGCCGAGTTGTTGCCGTCCCGCACGGAAATGTTGCGCGGGCCCGTGGGTTCCCGGTTGCATCAACGGCTGACAAACGCCGTCTTCGTGCCCGACTCGGTCTGTGCCGTTGGCGGCCTGGACTTGCGGCCGAAACTCAATTCAGACAGCGGAGACTGCCGCATCGGCGATGCGATCACGATGATCCCGCCCTTCACGGGCAACGGTATGTCCATGGCCATCGAGTCGGCCGAACTGGCGGCCGAACCGCTCGAATGTTGGAGCCGGGGAAACTGTTCGT
This sequence comes from Verrucomicrobiia bacterium, assembly GCA_035765895.1. NCBI lineage: Bacteria > Pseudomonadati > Verrucomicrobiota > Verrucomicrobiia > Verrucomicrobiia bacterium. The sequence goes on from DASTWL010000078.1 coordinate 46,485, forward strand.
GGTCCGAAACTCTCCAGTCCATCGTCACGCGTTGCGATGAAACTTTCCGCCACCGGCTTGCCTGGGCCAATCGGCTGCACAAGCTGATGCTCATCGGTCCGTTGCAACCCGCCATCGTCCGCCGGCTGTCGCGTTCCAAGTGGTCGTGGAATTTTCTCTTCGCGCATACTCGCTGACGTGATTAGAGCGCCGGTCTCCGCCCCGGCGCGCACATCGTATTGCGTCCGGAATCACCAGCCACCGATACCCGTCTCTGAACCTCGCACTGCTGACCCCCCACTCTTCCGCCACCCGACACAACTTCGCCTTCACCAGATTGCTTTCAATGTAACGGATGGCCGTCTTCTCCTGCGCCTCATTGCGCATGAAGGGGTCCCAATACTCGCGTTCCCAGAACGATTGGAGCGCCGAACTCCGATTCGGCACAATGATCAGGCTTCGCTTCACGCTCGCGTAGAACTACGCTGTCAGAACTGAAATATCTGCCTCACGCTTGCTCCACGGAATGGCTTTGATACCGTAGGCTGTCAACGCAGATATGTGCTCTGAGTTGATTTCTCCTTCCGAATCGTTGATGAACGCGTAGGCGACCAAATCCCCTCTGCCGCGTTCGCGTTCCACATCCGAAACCATGAAAGCCAAACTAGCCGCTTTGTCCTTTGTCAAACGATTGATGGCTTGAACCACGCCTTCTGGCTTATTGCCGCGCGGAGGTATTGCAATATCAAATTTGTGGTCGAAGCCGCTGTATCCACTGAGCTTTACATCGCGGAACAAGGGAACATTCTTCAAACGAAGAAACTTTTCCACGTCCTTCCCTTCACGCCGAACCGGAGTTCGGCGCTCCGCGGACTACGCCTTCGCAATCAACTGGCGAAGCACATACGGCAGGATGCCGCCGTGCTGGTAGTAATCAATCTCGATGGGCGTATCAATGCGGCAGCGGACGGGGACGTTCTCGACCGCGCCGTCCTTGCGCGCGATCTTGAGCGTGAGGTCTTGCTGCGGCTTGAGGTTCGCGTCGAGGCCGACAACGTCGTAGGTCTCGGTGCCGTCGAGCTTCAAGGTCTGCGCCGTGGTGCCGTCCTTGAACTGCAGCGGCAGCACGCCCATGCCGACCAAGTTGCTGCGGTGGATGCGCTCGAAGCTCTGCGCCACGACGACTTTCACGCCAAGCAGGTTCGTGCCCTTCGCGGCCCAGTCGCGCGATGAACCCGTGCCGTATTCCTGTCCGGCAATCACGATGAGCGGCGTGCCCTTGGCTTGATAGGCCATGGACGCATCAAAGATGGAAGTCTCCTGACCATCCGGCCCGAGCGTGATGCCTCCCTCTTTGCCGCCGAGCATCAGGTTCTTGATGCGGACATTGGCGAACGTGCCGCGGGTCATGATGCGGTCATTGCCGCGGCGCGAGCCGTAGCTGTTGAAATCGGCGAACTCGACGCCGTTGTCGGTGAGGAATTTTCCTGCAGGCGAAGATTTCTTGATCGCGCCGGCGGGCGAGATGTGGTCGGTGGTGACGCTGTCGCCGAAGATGCCGAGCGCGCGCGCGCCGGTGATGGGCTTGATGCTGCCGGGCGCGAGCGAGAAGTTCTCGAAGAACGGCGGCTCTTGAATGTAGGTGGACTGGCGGTCCCACTCATAAACGTTGCCGGTGCTGGACGGGATTTCGTTCCACTTCGGATTCTGCGCGGCGAAATCCTTGTAGAGCTTGCGGAACACTTCGGGCTTGAGCGCGGATTGCATCGCGTCGCGGACTTCCTGGAGCGTGGGCCAGATGTCGGCGAGGTAAACCGCGTTGCCTTCCTTGTCGTTGCCGATGGGTTCGCAGCTCAGGTCAATGTCCACACGGCCGGCGAGCGCGAACGCGACGACGAGCGGTGGCGACATGAGGAAGTTCGACTTCACGTTCTGATGCACGCGGGCCTCGAAGTTGCGGTTGCCCGAGAGCACGCTGGCGGTGACGAAATCGTTCTTCACGATGGCGTCCTCGATGGCTGGATCGAGCGGGCCGGAGTTGCCGATGCACGTCGTGCAGCCATAGCCGACCGTGTTGAACTTGAGCTTGTTCAGGTAAGGCTGAAGGCCGGTCTTCTTGAGGTAATCGGTCACGACGCGCGATCCGGGGGCGAGCGAGGCCTTCACGGCGGGATTCACCTTGAGGCCCTTCTCGACGGCTTTCTTCGCGAGCAAACCGGCGGCGAGCATCACGCTCGGGTTACTGGTGTTCGTGCAACTCGTGATGGCGGCGATGACAACCGAGCCTGTGCCGATGGCGGCCTTCTTCTTCGCAGCCGTCTCGACTTTGACGGACTTGCCGAAGACTTGGCGTGTCTTGCCGAAACCGTTTTCGGTGACCGGGCGTTGCACGGCGTTGAAGAATTCGCGGCGGAGATTGCCGAGTTCGATGCGGTCCTGCGGACGCTTCGGGCCGGCGACGCTGGGCTTCACGGTCGCGAGGTCGAGTTCGACGACTTGCGAGTATTCAATCTGGCCGGCCTGCGGAATGCCCCAGAGACCCTGCGCCTTGTAATAGTTCTCATACATCTTGCAGTGCGCCTCGCTGCGGCCGGTGGCGCGGAGGTAGTTCACGCACTCCTCATCAACCGGGAAGAATCCCATCGTCGCGCCGTATTCCGGGGCCATGTTCGCGATGGTGGCGCGGTCAACCACAGGCAACGCCACCGCGCCCGGGCCGAAGAATTCGACGAACTTGCCGACGACCTTGGTCTTGCGGAGCAGTTGCGTAACAGTGAGCGCGAGATCGGTGGCGGTGACGCCTTCCTTGATCGCGCCGGTAAGATGCACGCCCACGACATCCGGCGTGAGGAAATAAACCGGCTGACCGAGCATGCCCGCTTCCGCTTCGATGCCGCCGACGCCCCAGCCGACGATGCCGAGACCGTTGATCATCGTGGTGTGCGAGTCCGTGCCGACGAGCGTGTCCGGATAGTAAACACCGCCCGCTTCGATCACGCCCTTGGCGAGGTATTCGAGGTTCACCTGATGCACGATGCCGATGCCGGGCGGGACGACCTTGAACGTGTCGAACGCCTGCATGCCCCACTTGAGGAACTGGTAGCGCTCGCGGTTGCGGCTGAATTCCAGTTCGAGATTCTTCTGCATCGAATCGGGCGCGCCGGCGAAGTCCACCTGCACGGAGTGGTCCACGACGAGGTCCACGGGCACGAGTGGCTCGATGATCTTGGGATTCTTGCCGATCTTGTTCACCGCGCTGCGCATCGCCGCGAGGTCCACGAGCAACGGCACCCCCGTGAAGTCCTGCAACACGATGCGCGCGACGACGAAGGGAATCTCCTCGGTGCGCGGCGCGGTGGGTTTCCAATTGGCGAGTTCGCGCACGGCGGCTTCACTGACCTTCTTGCCGTCGCAATTGCGCAGGATGGACTCCAGCACGAGACGGATGGACACGGGCAGCCTGGAGACGGCGCCGACGCCGGCGGTTTCCAGCGCAGGCAGGGAGTAAAAATGTCCCTGCTTGCCGTTGCCGAGGTCAAACGTCTGCCGTGTGTTGAACAAGTTGTGGCTCATAGAATCCTGAATTGGCCGCCGGAAGTTGTTCCCGTCGGAACTTGAAAAATGAGGATTGCCGCGCAGGGTGTCAAGCGGAGCGCACCCGGCTGGCGGTTGACGGCCAAAATCACCCCGTGCGGGACGGAGAATCCATGCTATCTTGCGCCGCCGATGACGAGATCATCCCGCCGAAAATTCCTTAAAATCAGCGGCGTTGCCGCCGGCATGGCCGCGGCCAGCGCGTCCGCCTGGGTGGGCTTTTCCAATTCCCGCCTCGCACGCATGACCCGGCAGATTGCAAAAGACACCCTGCGCAATCCCGCGCCGCCGCCGGTCGTTCCCACGCCGGCGCGATGGAATGACAACCAAGTCACGCTCACCTGGATTGGGCACGCCACGGTCCTCATCAATTTCTACGGCGTGAGGATTCTCACCGATCCGGCGTTCAGCGATCGCGTCGGGATTGATTTGGGACTGCTGACGCTGGGCCCGAAACGTTACGTTGCGCCCGCGCTTGCGTTTGCCGAGTTGCCGCCCGTTGACTTGGTGCTGCTGTCGCATGCGCACATGGACCACATGGATCTGCCCACCCTCGCCCGGCTCAAGTCCAATCAGACGGTGATTACCGCGCGCGAGACTTCGGAAATCCTGCAACCCACCCGCCTCACCAACGTCACGGAACTGGATTGGGGCGAAACCAAAACGCTCCGGACGGCCAAGGGGGAATTGCGCGTGGAAGCCTTTGAAGTAAAGCACTGGGGTCGGCGCTGGCCGGGTGACAAACCGCGCGGCTACAACGGCTATGTGCTACGGCGCGAGGGACGGGCGCTGATTTTCGGCGGCGACACGGCGTTGACGCCATTGTTCCGCAACTTGCGCACGGCCGGGCCTTACGCGGCCGCCCTCATGCCCATCGGCGCCTACAATCCCTGGATTCGCAACCATTGCACGCCCGAGGAGGCATTGCGCATGGCCGACATGGCCGGCGCGGAATGGGTGGCGCCCATCCATCACGCGACGTTCAAGCTGAGCGACGAGCCCATGCACGAACCGCTGGAACGGTTCCAGACGGCCATCGCCAAGGAACGCGACCGGCTCGTGCTCAAGGAAGTCGGCGGCACCGCGACGCTGACCTGATTACCCAGCAGCGCGTCGCTTGGGACCGCAGATGGAACGCGGCTAACGCCGGCCATCAGCGCAAATTGAAAACGCGGTCGTCCCGGCGGCCCGATTGACTTGCCCGGCGCGCGTCCGTAGCTTGCCTCCAATGAAGTTGCTGCAAGATTCCCTGCTGGAGCTGATCCGTCGCACCTCCGCTGAAATTCCCGACGACGTCCATCGCGCCACGCTCGCCGCGCTCGAAGCCGAAAAGAAGGGCACCATCGCCGAGTCCGCGATGAAAATCATCGAGCAGAACATCGAGCTGGCGAAACGCAAATCCCAGCCCATCTGCCAGGACACCGGCAGCGTGATTTTCTACGTGGATTGCCCCGTTGGCTTCGACCAGATCGCCTTCGAGGAGGCCGCGCGACACGCGGTCGTGGAAGCGACGAAAAAGGGTTTTCTCCGCCAGAACTCCGTGGATTCCCTCACCGGCAAGAACGACGGCACGAATCTTGGACCCGGTGCACCCACGCTGCATTTCCATCAGCATCGCTCGCCGGAGGTCAGCGTGCGCCTGATGCTCAAAGGCGGCGGCTGCGAAAACGTCGGTGCGCAATACTCGCTCCCGCAGGAGAAGCTCAAGGCCAACCGCGACCTCGATGGCTGCCGCAAGGCGGTCCTCGACGCGGTGTTGCAGGCGCAGGGCAAGGGCTGCGGCCCCGGCATCCTCGGCGTATGCATCGGCGGCGACCGCGCTACTGGCTACGAACATTCCAAGGTGCAACTGCTCCGCAAGATTGACGACGACAACTCCAACCCCGAACTCGACAAGCTGGAGAAGGACATCGTCGAGACCGCGAACAAACTCGGCATCGGCCCGATGGGTTTCGGCGGCAAGACGACGCTGCTTGGCTGCAAGATCGGCGTGTTGAACCGCGTGCCCGCCTCGTATTTCGTCAGCGTCAGCTACATGTGCTGGGCCTATCGCCGGCAAGGTGTAGTGCTAAGCGCAGACGGTGGGATTGGGAAGTGGCTCTACTAAACACCAACCATTTCAGATATCGATGATCAAACTTACCACTCCGATTTCCGAAGCCACCATCCGTTCGCTCAAAGTCGGCGACGAGGTGCAAATCACCGGCACGCTGTTCACTGGACGCGACGCCGTTCACAAGTATCTGCACGAAGGCGGCAAGCTGCCCGCCGGCGTGAACCTCGCCAACGGCGTGCTCTATCATTGCGGTCCCGTCGTCATCAAGGACGAGCAGGGCCAGTGGAAATGCGTCGCCGCCGGCCCGACCACGTCCATCCGCGAGGAGCCGTATCAATGGCAGGTCATCCGCGACTGCCGGCTGCGCGGCGTCATCGGCAAGGGCGGCATGGGCGACAAGACTGTCGCAGCATGTCAGGAGCATGGCTGTGTTTATCTTCACGCCGTCGGTGGTGCGGCGCAGGTGCTCGCCGAGTGCGTCAGCCGTGTGAAGGGCGTTTACATGATGGAAGAATTCGGTGCGCCCGAAGCCATCTGGGAATTCGAGGTGAAGGACTTCCCCGCCGTTGTCACGATCGATTCGCACGGCGGTTCACTGCACAAGGAAGTCTTCGCCGCCAGCCAGGCCGAACTGGCGAAGCATGTGTGAGGCCGCGATTTGCTACAGAAGTTACACGAGTGAAGGGTGAAGGGGCGGCAGCGAACTCCCCCTCCACCCTGTAACGACTTCCCCATTTAACTCGTTTAACCGCCACCTCACGTCGTAAACGCGAGGACCTTCGGCTTCACGAGGCGTTCAAAGTCGTCGTAGCTCATGCGAATGACCTCGACGTGCGAGCCGGCGTTGAAGGCGATTTCCTTGTTCAACGTCAGCTCGTCGGCCACATAAACGTCCATGTTGTAAAGGTTGCCGAACGGCGGCATCGCCCCCACCTCGCAGTCGGGGAAGCGCGCCTTGAACTCAGCTTCGGAGGCAAACTTCACATCTTCGCAGCCGGTCAACTCGCGCATGTCCTGCACGACCACTTTGCGCGTGGCCGGCAGCACCGCCATTGCCATTTTGCCGTCAAGTTCGATAATCACGACCTTCGCCATCGCGCGGCCGGGCATGTGCAGCGATTGGGCGACTTCTTGAGCCGTGTAAGCCGCCGAGTGAATGATGCTCACGTATTTGATGCGGTTCGCATCGAGAAACTGCTTCAGCGTTTGGACTGGCATAATCCGCTCCTTCCTTTTGGGTTTGGTGCAACGTAAGCCCACCCACCACAGACGCGCAAGCGACCGCGTCACCGCCCGCACTGGACACATTTTCCCCGGCGCCTTTTCCGCGGCGAGCCCCCTCTTCAGCCAACGATCAGCCGCGCGCCGGAAACCAGTTGCGCAGCGTTGCGCTGGGCCGGCAAACACTTCTCCCCAGCGAGGTTATTTCGGCGATTCGGGCCAGACGGCGGCAGGCCAGACCACGTCCTTGCCGCTCCAGAACTCAATCTTCGATCCCGGAACACGCGGCGTAGGATCGCCCCCGTCATCGCGACCATCTTCGCCAACGGAGTAAAGCGTGAACGTGCCGTCCGCATTCCGCCGATAATGAAGTGGTGTGCCGCTCCAAGGGTCCATCAAAGGCTTGGCCAGATACTGTGGTGTCAGCTCAGTCAGGCTGACTGGGTAATGACCGTTTTGTCGTTGAAAACGGAGCAACGCGATGACGGTAATGGTCATGCGCCGCTGGGTTTCTTCGCGAATCACAACCTCGAACGCCTTGTTGTAGTTGGGCACAGCGACCGCACTGAACAGGTGACGATACTTTTGCAACGGCGTGTTCATTGTGTGCTCAAAATCGTCGAATTGCGCCCGGACCCGCGCCCGGACCCTCACGCCGCTGGCATTTCTCTCCAGTTCACGAATTGTCTCCACCTGTTGTTGCGCGTGCTGGAGAAAGAACAGTTCGTCGTCGTCGATGTGCCCGTGCCAGTAAAGCCCCACGGCCCGGTCGCGCAAACCGGCCAGACTTGACGCCCGCGACGCAGTGCCCAGTGCCAACATGCTCCGCTGCGCATTCAGGTCCGCCTGGCGCATGAGCGCAAACGCTTGTTCGCCGAACAATCGCTCACCCGCGAACCCCTGCTCCAGCGCGACAAATAAATCAATCCGCTCCCAGTCCTGTTGCAAGGCCCGCAGGCTTGTCTCGTCCCAGCCGTTGGCCGGCACCGCTTCCCACGTCACAGCCAGACCAAGCCCGGAAATGGCCACGCGAATCATGGCACTGACCAGCGTCCAATCATCGCGATGCACCAGAGCCAGTTGTGTCAGCGCGTGCAGGTCCGCCCGGGCCTCGGGCAGTTGGTTTTCATGCAAGGCGTTGAGGCAATCCGCTGCGAGAAATTGCGCCACGATCCGCTTTTGCACGTGGGGATTCCTGGGCTGATTCGGAGCGAACAGATTGGTGTAATTCCAACCGAAATGCCGCGGCGGATGCTCCAGTTCCGCGCGCAATTCGGCCAGCAACGGGGCGGCGGATTGCATGTCGCCGGCCAGGTTTTCCCAGCTCAAATGGGCAGACGCATTCGTGTTGCGGGTGATTGACGGAACGCCGTCCTGTGCCCAAGCCACAACCGCCCGCCCCGGCGCCTCGAAGTGCATGATTTCCGTGGAACCCGGGATGCTTGATTTCGTTCGCAGGCGGTCGGCCAAGGCTGCGAAGTGTTCCAGATTGGCATTGGTTTCCAGCGGGAACGGATAACCGGCCTCCTCAAACGTCAGTTTCTCACCTTGCCCGCGCAGCTTCGCCTTGTAAGCCATCAGCGCCCGGTGCGCCTTGATGCGCTCCCTTGAAGTCATCAGCATCACCGAGCTGACCAGCACCGCGATGGCGATCAAGGCAATGATGAGCTTCTTTTTCATCCGGCCATCAGGAGGCGCTCAGGCAATCAAAACCCGGCGCAAAGGGAAAGTTTCGATTCGGAGCGCAGACAGCTGAAACGGCGAGGTCCAATTCCCATCAGTAACTGGTCTCGCGGACCTCGGTGGTTTCAATTCCGCATTCGAGCTGCTACGCTGTCGCCATGCCGGACATCGTGCTCAGCACGCTCAACGCGAAATACATTCACGCTGCGTTTGGACTGCGCTACCTCTTCGCCAACCTGGGCGAATTGCAGTCGCGCGCCGCCCTCGCCGAGTTCGACATCAACCAGCGCCCACTCGACATTGCCGAAGCGCTGCTGGCCCGCAACCCGCGCATCATCGGGCTGGGGGTTTACATCTGGAATGTAACGCCCACCACTGAACTCGTGGCGACCCTTAAGCGCATCCGCCCGGAGATCATCATCGTGCTGGGCGGACCGGAAGTGAGCCACGAAACGGAACAGCAGCCAATCGTTCAATTGGCAGATCACGTGATCACGGGCGAGGGCGATTTGGAATTCACGCGCGTGTGCGGCAAACTGCTGGAGTGCTGGTTTCCGGACCGCCCCAAAGACGGCGAAGCACCCGCCCGATCGGAACCTGGGGCTCCGCTGCCCAAAATTCTGCCGGCTCCCCTGCCCGACTTTTCGCAGTTGAAGTTGCCCTATGATTGCTACACAGATGCCGACATTGCGCATCGGGTGCTTTACGTCGAGGCATCACGCGGGTGCCCGTTTTCGTGTGAGTTTTGCCTCTCGTCACTGGACGTCCCCGTGCGTCAAGCGCCATTGCCTGAGTTTCTTGCCGCAATGCAACGGCTGCTGGATCGGGGGGCAACGCAACTCAAGTTCGTGGACCGCACCTTCAATCTGAACGTGGCAACGAGCCGCGCAATTCTCGAATTCTGCCTCCGGAACTGTCAACCGGGGCGTTTCTTCCACTTCGAGATGGTGCCGGACCGGCTGCCTGAAGCGTTGCGCGAGATCATCGCGAAGTTTCCACCAGGCGCGCTCCAATTCGAGATCGGCGTGCAGACATTCGACGAGCCCACGGCAGCACGCATCAGCCGGCGGCAGAACTACGCCCGGCTGGGGGAAAACTTTTGCTGGCTGCGCAACCATACGGGCGTGCATCTCCACGCGGACCTCATTGCCGGCTTGCCGGGCGAATCGCTGGAGAGTTTTGGTGCCGGGTTCGACCGGCTCGTGGCGCTGGGGCCGCAAGAGATTCAAGTCGGCATCCTGAAACGACTGCGAGGCACGCCGATTGTTCGTCACGACTCGGAATGGGCCATGGTTTACAACCCGCACCCGCCTTATGAAATCCTTCAAAACAGGCTGCTCGATTTCGCTGTCATGCAACGGCTGCGCCGGTTTGCACGTTACTGGGACCTGGTTGGCAACAGCGGCAACTTCGTGGCAACCACGCCGCTGATCTGGGCCGCCGGATCGAATTACCATCCTTCCGCATGCGCCAATGAACGGCTGAACATGGCCTCCGATGCCACCCCGCAGCGGACCGGCGCCTTCCCAGCCCACCCGCCATCGCCATTTCACAGTTTCCTGCGCTGGTCAGACTGGTTATTTGCGCAAATCGGGCGCACTGACAGCATTGCGTTGAACCGGCTGGCGGAGTTGTTGTTCAACTTCCTGACGGGCGAACGCAGGCTGGATGCCGGCCTCGTAGCCGAAGCGCTCTGGCGCGATTATCAGCGTGGAGGCCGGCGGGATCAGCCTGAGTTTTTGCGTCCTTTGCTGCCTTCGTCCGGACCCAAAGGCCAATCTGGCAACGGACAGCGCACATCACTCAAGCGCCAGGCCCGACACCTTGCCTGACTCAGTTGGCTTGCGTGAGGACGCCACTTCGCTACCCTGCAGCCATGAAGTTTGCTCTGGCATTGTTCACTTATCTGGTCATGGCCGCGATCATTGCATGGGGAATTTTGGTGGCCGTTCATCCGGGCGGCAAGCCATGGTTGTTGATCGGCGCGCTCGTTGCCTACCTCGTGATCATCGCTCGCACAGGCTGCACGGAAACGCACTGAGCCCGACATTCCTCGTCGAGCGAGGGGCTCCATCCGGTCATCCCGCATGCGCGCCGTCATCCAACGCGTGACCGAGGGCAGCGTCACCATCGCGGGCGTCACCAAGGGCAGGATTGGGCGCGGCTTGCTGGTGTTGGTGGCCATTGAGGAGGCGGACGCCGCGGCGGACATCGAATGGCTCAGCGGCAAGATCGCGCGGCTGCGCGTCTTCAACGACCCCAATGGCGTTCCCAACCTCTCCCTTCAAGACGTGGGCGGAGAACTGCTGGTGGTGAGTCAGTTCACCCTTTTTGCCAGCACCCGAAAAGGCAATCGCCCGTCCTACGTGCGTGCCGCGCGTCCCGAATGCGCCATACCGCTTTACGAACAATTCCTCGCCCAACTCGGCAAGGACACCGGCAAAGCCCCGCAAACCGGTGAATTTGGGGCAGACATGCAGGTGCAGCTCTGCAACGACGGTCCGATTACCATTCTCATTGATTCCAGGCGGCGGGAATGACGAAAGCCATTCCACGTCAATAGCTTTTGCCTGGCTTTTGCGTCCCGTGGCGACCCTCGATCCGGGGGCCCGCCAGCCTTCTTTTCTTGACCGTTGGCAGTAAGAGGTTTATAGAGACGAAGGCAGGCACAACCTTCAACTCGCATAAAAGCTATGGCACTCACGAAACGAGACTTGGTGGTTCGGATCAGCAACGAAACAGGCTTGGTGCAGCAGCAGGTGCTTGATGTGGTTCAAAAGACACTCGATTACATCGCTGACGCGCTGGCCCATGGTGAAAAAGTTGAACTGCGGAACTTTGGGGTTTTCGAAGTGAAGATCCGCAAGGCTCGGGTGGGCCGGAATCCCAACGCGCCGGAAACGGACGTGCCGATTCCGCAACGTGCCGTCGTGAAGTTCAAAGCAGGGAAGGAAATGCGGGCTGATGTGCTCAAGCTCTCTCCGCCCGCGCAACAACCCCCGCCCACCGCGCCGCAAGGTTAAGGTTCACCATCGCCCGCTGCATCCCGGCGGGCTTTTTCGTTCGTCCCGCAGCGAAGGGAGGTTTTGCCTTCTCCCCTGCCTTCGGTCCCAGTAGCTTTCCGCCGCTTTATGGAACGTTTGCCCGGTTTTCGTGATTTTTTTCCCGAGCCCCTGCCGCACGGTGATGCGTGGAGTGCCGACGCGCGCCAATACATTTTCGACCGGTGGCGCACGCTCGCCCGCCGTTACGGCTTTCGCGAATACGATGGTCCGCCGCTGGAGCCGCTGGAGCTTTACACCACCAAGAGCGGTGATGAAATCGTCCGGCAGCTTTACAATTTCACCGACAAGGGAAACCGGGAGGTGGCCCTGCGGCCCGAAATGACCCCGACCCTGGCCCGGATGGCTGGTGCCCACGAACGGAACTACAAAAAGCCCATCAAGTGGTTCGCCATCCCGCAATTGTTTCGCTACGAAAAGCAGCAAAAGGGCCGGCTGCGCGAGCACTTCCAGTTCAACGCTGACATCTTGGGCGAAACCGATCCGGCCGCGGACGCCGAGCTGATGGCACTGCTCATTGACACACTCCGTTCGTTCGGTCTCACGGCCGAGGATTTTTGCGTCCGTCTGAGCAGTCGCCGCGCGTGGCAGGAATTCTACACGAGCCGGCATGGCGATCCCGCCAGGGCCTACGAATTCTATCAGGCCGTGGACAAACTGGAGCGTGAATCACCCGAAGCCACCGACCAGAAACTGCGCAGCGTCGGCACGTCGCTTGATGAAGTGACCCGTTTCATCGAAGCCGGGGAGCCGACGGCCGAGTTGCAGCACATTCTCGACAACCTGTCCGCCCGACAGATGGGCGAATTCGTGAAGGTGGATTATCGCGTCATTCGCGGACTGGCCTATTATACGGGACCGGTCTTCGAGGCATTTGACAAGAAGGGCGAATTCCGCGCCATTGCCGGCGGCGGACGCTATGACAACCTAGTCAAGTTGATCAGTGGCGGAAAGGTGGACATGCCCGCGCTCGGCTTTGGCATGGGCGACGTGGTGCTGTTTGAACTGCTGAAGGCCCGCGGCGTGCTGCCAAATTTTGACGGCCGCCTCGATGCGTTCGTGCTGGTCGAAGACGAAGCGCTGCGCGCCGAATCGATCGCCCTGGTGCAACAACTGCGCTCCGCCGGCTTCGCCGTGGACTTCGCCCTGACGCCGGCAAAGCCAGACAAGCAATTCAAACGCGCCCAGGAATTGAAGGCGCTGCGCACCGTCAGACTGGAACGTCAAGACGACGGACTCCGCGTGCGGGTGCGGCAGCTGGCCACCCGGCAGGAAAACGTTCTGCCGCTCAGTGAACTCGTTGCCTGGCTCCGCGGCCAGTGAGCGTGATGGCAAAAAAGTTGAGGGCGGGGTTTCCCCCGCCCTCTTCCGTGTAAAAACTGATGGGTTTACTTCGCCGCCGCCGTCGCCGCTTCCTTGACCAGCGTCGCGCCCTTGCCAATCCGTTTGCGCAAGTAGGTCAGTTTGGCCCGGCGAACGTCACCCCGACGCTCAACCTCGATTTTGTCCACACGCGGTGAGTGAACGGGGAAAATACGCTCCACGCCCTCGCCATAGCTGATGCGGCGGACGGTAAAGCTTTCGTTCAACCCGTGGCCGCGGCGGCCGATCACAACACCCGCAAAAACCTGAATGCGCTCCTTGTCGCCTTCCACAACCTTCGTATGCACGCGCACGCTGTCACCCACGTTAAACGCGGGTGTCTCCTGGCGATACTGTTCCTTCTCAATCTTGTCCAACAATGCCTGGTTCATATGCTCTGCCTTTCAAGTCTGTCTTTTGCTTTGGTCAAAATCCGTCAAATCCGGCCGGCGCCGCGCCGTTCTGAGGCGCGCCTGCTGTTCCCGCCACCGGGCGATCTCCGCATGGTTGCCCGACAACAACACGTCGGGAACTTTCATGCCGCGAAAGTCCGCCGGGCGCGTGTAATGCGGGTATTCCAACAGCCCCTGGCTGAAGGACTCGTCCCTCGAACTTTCATCGTCGCCCAGCACGCCGGGCAGCAATCGCGTCACGGCGTCAATGACGACCATCGCCGGCAACGCGCCGTTGGTCAGGACAAAGTCGCCGATTGACAATTCGTCGTCCGCCAATCCTTCGCGAATGCGCTCGTCAAACCCTTCATAACTGCCACACACCAGCAGCAGATGCTCTTTTTGCGCCAGTTCGCGAGCCACTGACTGGTCGAACTTTCTGCCCTGCGGACAGAGCAGGATTACCTGAGTCCGCTCATCGCTGAGATGTTCCACTGCTTCAAAGATCGGCTCCGGCTTCAACAGCATTCCCGGACCGCCACCGAACGGACGATCATCCACCGTTTTGTGCCGGTCGTGCGTCCAGTCGCGGAGGTTGTGAATCCCCAGTTGCAGGATTCCCGCCTCCCGCGCCCGCTTGACGATGCTTTCATCGAGCGGCCCGGAAAACATTCCGGGAAAAAGTGTGAGCACGTCGATTTTCATGCTCGCGTGATGCCCTGCTGAAGGCAAGGCATTGGCCGGCGCTCAGTGAGCCGGCTTTTCGTCCACCAATTCCACGGTGCAGCGCACTCCCTGCTTCGCGCTGCCCGCCTGCAACAACGTGCGGATCGCATTGATTGTCTGGCCTTGACGACCAATCACCCGGCCTGCGTCGGCCGGATTCAATCGCAATTCATAAATCGTCTGGCCGGCTCGTTCAACAGGCGTCACAGAGACGGCCTCCGGATCCTGAACCAGACCTTTGACGACGTATTCCAGAAAAGCCTGCATGCGCCAGCTCAGGCAGCCGCGGCGGCTTTGGTCGCCTTCTTGATGAAGCTGGCCACGGTGTCGCTCGGCTGTGCACCGACACTCACCCAATAATTGGCCCGCTCCAAGTTCAGCTTGACCTTGTCCGTTTTCTGAAGCGGCAGATAGGTGCCGATTTCTTCGATAAACTTGCCGTCGCGCTTGCTCCGACCATCCGCCACCACGATGCGGTAAGCCGGCGTGTTCTTCGCACCAACGCGCTTGAGACGAATTTTGACTGCCATAATCGTAATTTCTCGGCGGCCGGCCGGGCGCAACCATGCATCGGCCAATACCACCATGCCAAAGGAGCGAGGACAGTAGTCATGCCCCGCGAACTTGGCAAGCTCTCATTTGGCTTGAAATGATCTCCACCTACACGCCGTCTCGTGGAAAAATGCGAAAAAACTTGGTCTTCCCACCTGCCTGCCCCGCTCAATGACAACCCGGACCGGGCATGTCAAACGGGCCAGCACGGGCCAGTGAATTTCGCTCGTCCAGCGGTCCGGTGCACACGCGATTTCACGCCGCCCTCATCGGCTCAGATGGCCTGGCTAAGGCAAGTCAATGCCGGTGCAGCACTTGGTGGACTTAGGCAAATCGAGAACTTTGCCGCCGTGGCCTTGAACGTGGACTGGCTGCCGCCACGCGTAAATGAAACCCAGCCGGCGGCGTTATTCATTAAGAATGTTCTCAGGTCACAGCCCACGCGTCGGCTTTTGGTGCGAGCACAAAAGGCAGATTGGGGGTTGTCTCCGCCAACCCGTCTGGGGATGCGAGTCATGGAGAAATGATCGAAGATCAGCCGCACAACCGGCGAAACACACAACATCACAACCATCGAGGGAACGCGATCACCGCTGCTCCGCTTGGCGCGCTTTGCTGCAAATATTCCGCTTCCCAAACCAATCATGGGCACATCGGACTTGAGCAATGCCGCCCCCCCACACGGGCTGGAGGCATTTGACAGGTGCCACTCGACCATCGCCCGCACCGTCACGGACGCCAATTTGAAATCAGCCAACATGACTCCCGTTGATCGGGAGCGGAATTGGAACGGACGTTGATGGGATTTGAAAAGCAGCGCGCCATAAAGTCGCCGCTAAAAACCGCACCCGACATAAAACATGTGCATGTTCATCCCTTGATTATCCCGGCTCAAACCCGCATTGGACATGTGTTGAAGACGGTAGCCGACCTCAAGGCGTCGGGCGATGTGCCACACCAGTCCAATATGGGAGGTAAACTGGAGTGGAATCCCCAGATCATGCCGGCCAAAAGTGTCATGGCTAAGCCAAGTGGGGCTGACGCCGCCTTCAACGGTCACGGGAAAAGTTCCGCGCGACAATGACAGCCGCGGACCCAGCGTGCCAACGAACGCATCAGTGTGGTCGGCTCCCAGCCAGCCAAGGGAAAGATCCAGGTGCGAATCGAGCTTCCACCCGGCTCCCAGGTCCCACTGCCAAGGCAGCGAAAAACTGACAACGGCTTCCGCCTGGTGAAAAGCACTGCTGAAATCATTCGCGCCAAATCCATAGCGGGCGCCCATTGACTCGAGCCGGATCTGCGACAGGTCGCCGCCAAACGCAAGGCACGCAAAAAAGACAATTCCCACCCCGCCAGCAACAGTCATTCGCATAGTCAACACGCAGCCGCAGCGAACCGGGAGTGTCTAGAGTGATTCTACAAACTTGCAGCCGGCCTCCACGGTGAAGCACACGACGTATCCATGCTTACCGCCTCGCATCCGGTCACGAAAAGAAAAAAGAGGGCAGACTCAACGTCTGCCCTCCTGAAGATACCTGTCAAGGTTCAGGTCAACTGGATTTTGTCACCTTCCTTGAGGGTGACAATGGCCTTCTTCCAGTCGCGGTCCTTGCCCGCCTGATGAGTGCGCTGGCGGCGGCTCTTGCCGCGGACATTGAGCGTGTTGCATGCGGTCACCTTGACCTTGAAGAGTTCCTCGACCGCCTTGCGGATCTGGATCTTCGTGGCGCGCCGGTCGCAAACGACCGTGTATTGGTTGTATTTTTCCCCCTGCCGCGTGCCCTTTTCGGTCAGGCGGACAGTTTTGACGATGTCGAAGCTGTTCATTCGTTTTCCTTGGCGAGACGGGCTTCCACCTTCTCGAACGAGCCCTTGGTGAACACGAGCTTGTCCGGACGCAGCACGTCGTAGGTGTTGAGGTTGGCGCTCGTGGTGATCGCGAGGTCGGGAATGTTCCGCGAGGCGAGCACGAGGTTTTTGTCCACGCCCGGCTGGACGATGAGGGTGGTGCCTTCGAGCTTCAACGCAGCGAGAACCGCGACCATCTCCTTGGTCTTGGGCGCCGCAAGCTTGAGGTCGTCCACAATGATCACGTCACCGGCCTTAAGGCGTTCGCTGAGCGCCTTGCGAAGCGCGAGGTCGCGGGTCTTCTTGTTGACCTTCTTGGAGAAGTCGCGGGGCTTGGGTCCGAAAACCACGCCACCCCCCGGCCACAGCGGTGAGCGGAACGAGCCCGCTCGGGCGCGGCCGGTGCCCTTCTGACGCCACGGTTTCTTGTTGGTGCCGGCGACTTCGCCAACGGTCTTGGTGCAGGCGGTGCCGCTGCGTTGAGCGGCGCGATACGCGACCACAACGTCGTGAACAGCCTGCTCGCCCTTGGAGTTGTCAATCAGCGGGAACTTCACTTCGAGTTCGCCCGCGCTGTTGCCCTTCGTGTCTTGAATTTTCAGTTTCATGGCGCGTGCTCCTTACTTCTTCTTGTCCTTCTTGCCGGCGGACGCCACGGGCTTCTTCCAACCCTTCGGGCGCTTCTTGGATTCGCGGATGATGACGTAGTCACCTTCCGAGCCGGGCATGGAGCCTTTGATGAGAAGGATGTTGTCTTCGGGACGAACTTGAACAACTTCGAGGTTCTGCACGGTGCGGCGCACCTGGCCCATGTGACCGGGCATCTTCATACCGCGCATGACCGTGCCGGGAAACAAACGCTGGCCGATGGCGCCGGACCGGCGGTGCCAGCCCTTCGCACCGTGCGTGGAGTCACCACCACGGAAGGCGTGACGGCCGACAACGCCCTCAAAGCCGCGACCCTTGGTGACGCCGATGCAGTCCACGTAATCACCCACGGCGAAAACGTCCGGACCGAGCAATTCACCAGCCTTCACTTCCTTGGAGAAGTTGCGGAACTCGCGAATGCGTTGCACACCGTTGAGAGCGTCGGTGCTCTTGTCCTTCACCTCCAAGCCGAATTTTTTCAGATGACCGAGCTTGGGCTTGGTCAGGCGTTGCGGCTTTTGCGCGCCGAAGCCAAGCTGGACGGCGCTGTAGCCGTCCTTGCTGTCCTTGGTCTTCACCTGCAGCACCCGGTTCGGGCCGGCGAGCATAACGGTGACGGGGGTGATGACGCCATTCGCGTCGTAAACGCGGGTATGGCCCAATTTTTTGGCAATTAGTCCTACTGGCATGGCACGTCCTTAGATCTTGATGGTGATGTCCACGCCCGCAGGCAGGTTCAGTTTCTTCAACTCATCCACGGTCTTGGCCGTCGGCTCGATGATGTCAATGAGCCGCTTGTGCGTGCGTTGCTCGAAGGTCTCCTGGGACTTCTTGTCAGCGTGCGGGGAACGTTGAACGGTAAACCGCTCCACGCGTGTGGGAAGCGGAATGGGACCGGCGACCCGGGCGCCCGTGCGTTTGACGGTGTCCGAGATTTCGCGGGCGGATTGGTCAATGACGCGATGGTCAAAGGCCTTCAATCGGATTCGAATGCGTTGTCCTGCCATACAAAGAACGATTTTCTGTTAATGGTTTTAGGTTTAGCTCCGGGCCGCGGGTCTGTTCTTGGCGGTATCCAGAATCTTTTCGACGATGCTGTTGGGCACTGGTTCGAAGCTGAACGGTTCCATCGAGTAGGCCGCGCGGCCCTTGGACAGCGAGCGGATGGCGGTGGCATAGCCGAACATTTCGGCCAGCGGCACCTCGGCGCGCAGGATCGAGGTTTGATCCTTGCTGTCCATCGCGGCGATTTTGCCGCGCCGACGGTTCAAGTCACCGAGCAAATCGCCCTGATATTCGTCGGGCGTAGTGACCTCCACCTTCATGATGGGTTCAAGCAAAATGGGTTTGGCGTGTTTGGCGGCTTCTTTGAGTGCAAAGATGCCCGCCATCTTGAACGCAAGTTCGTTTGAGTCCACCTCGTGGAACGAGCCGTCCACGATTTGAATCTTCAAATCCACGATCGGGTAGCCGGCCAGCACACCGCCCTTGACCGCTTCATTCAAGCCATCAATGACCGCCGGGACGTATTCCTTGGGAATCGCGCCGCCGACGATGGCGTTTTCGATTTCGACGCCCTTGCCGCGTTCGTTCGGCTCCACCTTGATGCAGGCGTGACCGTATTGACCTCGACCGCCAGACTGGCGAATGAACTTGCCTTCGCCCTCCGCCGCCGCCGTGAAGGTTTCCCGATACGCGATCTGGGGTGCTCCGGCGTTGGCCTCCACCTTGAACTCGCGCATGAGGCGGTCGCGAATGATCTCCAAGTGCAGCTCGCCCATGCCCGCGATAATGAGCTGGCCGGTTTCCTCGTTGGTAAAGCAACGGAACGTCGGATCCTCTTCCGCAAGTCGCTGGAGTCCTTCGACCATCTTCTCGCGGTCGCCCTTGGTCTTGGGCTCGATCGCCATGCTGATGACGGGTTCGGGGAACGTCGGCGGTTCGAGACTGATGTCAAACTCCTCGTCGCAGAGCGTGTCACCCGTGGTGATGTTGCGCAAACCAACCAGCGCGGCGATGTCGCCCGCATAGACAGTTTCAACGTCCAGACGCTTGTCCGCCTGAATCATCATCACGCGGCTGACACGCTCGCGCTTCCGCGTGCGGGGGTTGTAAATCGTGTCACCCTTGTTTAACTGGCCGGAATAGACCCGGAAGAACACAAGCTTGCCGACGAAGGGATCGGTCCAAAGCTTGAACGCGAGCGAGCAGAATTTGGCGTTGTCGTCCGTCGGCGCGGGCACGCGCTGCTCGGGGCTCCCGGGCACTTCGCCTTCAGCCGCGGGAATGTCCAGCGGGCTGGGCAGATAGTCCACCACCGCGTCCACGAGGAACTGCACGTTGCGCTTCTTGAAGGCCGAGCCGCCAAGCACCGGAACAAACTCGATCTTGCACGTCAGCCGGCGGATGGCCGCCTTTAACGCCTCCGGCGTGATCGGCTTCTCTTCAATGACCAGTTCCGCAATGGCGTCATCCTTGTTCGCCACAGCATCAATCAATTCGGCAAGCGCCGCCTTGGCGGTTTCCTGGTGTTCGGCCGGGATTTCGGTGACCTCAAACTTCAACCCCGCTTCATCGGTCGGATCGTAAACGATCGCCTTTTGATTCACGACATCGATGACGCCGCTCAACTTGTCTTCCTTGCCGAGCGGCAGGCCGACCGGAAACGCGTAGGCACCGAGCTTGGTGCGCATGTCGTTCAGGGCATTTTCAAAATTCGCGCCCGTGCGGTCCATCTTGTTGACGAACGCGATGCGCGGCACCTTGTATTTGGTCGCCTGGCGCCAGACCGTTTCAGACTGGGGCTGCACGCCCGCCACCCCGCAGAACACCGCCACCGCGCCGTCCAGCACGCGCATGGAACGCTCCACTTCCGCCGTGAAGTCCACGTGGCCGGGAGTGTCGATGATGTTGATGCGATGACTGACGCCTTCGAACGCCTTGTAGGTGCCGTCCTTCTTCTGCGTCCAGTAGCAGGTCGTCGCCGCCGACGTGATGGTGATGCCGCGCTCACGCTCCTGCTCCATCCAGTCGGTGACGGTGTTGCCATCGTGCACATCGCCCATCTTGTGAATGAGCCCCGTGTAAAAAAGAATGCGCTCGGTGGTCGTGGTCTTGCCCGCGTCAATGTGGGCGGCAATGCCGATGTTACGGGTGCGCTCCAGCGTGTAAGGACGCTTGGGCGAGTTGGGCGATTTGACTGTGGCTGCGTCTGACATTTTTAGTTTTCCTGCGGTCCTGAGATAAAAAGGCGCCCCAGTTGCACACCGGGGCGCAGGCCAATCTAAATTCTACCAGCGGAAGTGGGCAAAGGCCTTGTTTGCCTGGGCCATCTTGTGCACCTCATCCCGTTTCCGGATGGCGTTGCCCTGTGCTTGATAGGCCTCCATGATTTCGCCCGCGAGCGCTTCCTTCATGGGAATGCCCTTGCGCGCGTCCGCAAAATCAACAATCCAGCGCATGGCCAGCGACGCCTGCCGGTCAGCGGGAACTTCCAGCGGCACCTGATAGGTCGCACCACCCACACGGCGCGCCTTCGTTTCAATGCGCGGCTTCGCGTTGTCCACCGCACGCTGCAACACTTCAACCGGGCTGACCTGCGGCAATTTTTCCGCAATATGGTCGAACGCTCCGTAAACAATGCTCTGGGCCGTGGTTTTCTTGCCGGAAACCATCACTGTGCTGACCAGACGCGCAACGAGTGCGCTGTTGAATTTCGCATCCGCGACAACCGGACGTTTAACAGCTTGACGACGACGAGACATAATTCAGTTCAGATTTACTTGTTGGCGGCCGCAGCGGCGGCTTTCGCGTCCTTCGGGCGCTTCACGCCGTATTTGGAACGACTGACCCGGCGTTTTTCAACACCGGCAGCGTCCAGCGTTCCCCGCACAATGTGATAACGCACACCGGGCAGATCCTTCACACGACCACCGCGCACGAGCACGATGGAGTGTTCCTGCAGGTTATGCCCTTCGTCCGGGATGTAGGCAATGACTTCGTAACCATTGGTCAGGCGAACCTTGGCCACCTTGCGCATGGCCGAATTCGGCTTCTTCGGCGTGCGGGTCATGACTTGAATGCACACGCCACGACGAAACGGCGAGCCTTCCAAGGCGGGCGATTTCGACTTGATGTTCAGCTTCTTTCGCCCTTTGGCGACGAGTTGGTTGATAGTCGGCATTTAGCTCTAAATCCTCAAGTTTGTGGCTCCTTCCACCCTTATTAGCCGGGCAAACGGAGCGCGGATGTTAACAAACGACCTTTTCCTTGCAACTTGTTTTTGTCCAATTCCTCGGTTGTCAGATGGCCGCCGGCGATTCCGGCTCGACGGCTTCAACTTCCCCCGCCGGCTCTTCTTCAACAATTTCCACCAGCGGCTTGATCCGCGCCTTGCGATGCAGGTCAAAGCCGGTGCCAGCCGGGATGATGTGGCCCATGATGACGTTCTCCTTGAAACCGCGCAGATAGTCGATTTTGGACCGCGTGGCCGCTTCCGTAAGCACACGGGTGGTGTCCTGAAAGGACGCTGCGCTCAGGAAGCTCTCTGTTTCGAGCGACGCCTTGGTGATGCCCAACAGCACGGGCTGGGCTTCCGCGGGCTTGCCGCCCATTTCCTCAACCCGCTGGTTCTCGGCCTCGAACTCCAGCTTGTCGATCTGCTCACCCCACAGGAACGTGGTGTCGCCCGGCTCGGTGATGCGGACCTTGCGCAGCATCTGGCGCACGATGATTTCGATGTGCTTGTCGTTAATCGTCACACCCTGGAGACGATAAACTTCCTGCACTTCGTTGACCAGGTGCTCCTGCAATTCCTGCGGTCCGAGAACCTCCAGAATCTCATGTGGATCCATGGGGCCTTCGGTCAACTGCTGGCCCTTCTTAACGAAGTCGCCCTTGAACACGATGACGTGCTTGCCGATGGGAATAAGGTGCTCCTCTTCCAGCTGGGTCTGCGGATCCTTGATGACAATGCAGCGCTTGCCACGCACGCTCGGACCGAAGTCCACAATGCCATCAATCTTGGAGATTTCGGCAGCATCCTTGGGCCGGCGGGCCTCAAAGAGTTCCGCCACGCGCGGCAGACCGCCGGTAATGTCCTTGGTCTTCGCCGTCTTGCGCGGCGTCTTCGCGAGCAGCGTGCCGGCGACGATCTCCACGCCCTCGGTCACCACCACGTGGGCGCCCGCGGGAATCGCGTAGCTTGCCACCGCCTCCTTCTTTGCGTCGAGAATGAGGATTTGCGGATGCAAATCTTCCTTGTGCTCGATGATGACAATGTTTTCCTGGCCGGTCGTTTCGTCCAGCTCCTGCTTCATCGTCACACCCTCGATGATGTCGTGGAACTTCACCGTGCCCGCCTTCTCGGAGAGAATCGGGACATTGTGCGGATCCCACTGCACCAGCGTGTCACCCTTTTTGATCTTGCCGCCGTCGCGGACCGAAATGACGGCGCCGATGACGATGTTGTGGTTTTCCAGTTCGTGACCGTCGTCGCCAAGGAGCGAAATGGAGCCGTTCTTGTTCAACACGATCGTGTTGCCGTCTTCGAGTTCCACCGTGCGCAGCTCGTTGTAACGAATCGCGCCGTCGTGCTTCACCTTGATGATGGGCTGCTTGAACGTGCCCGCGGCCACACCACCGGTGTGGAACGTGCGCATCGTCAACTGCGTGCCGGGCTCACCAATGGATTGGGCGGCCACAATGCCAACAGCCTCGCCCAATTCGACGGCCTTCCCGGTCGCCAGATTGCGGCCGTAGCAGTGGATGCACACGCCCAGCTTGCTTTCGCAGGTCAGCACCGACCGGATCTTCACCCGCTCAATGCCTGCGTTTTCGATCGCCCGGGCCTTGAGCTCGTCGATCTCCTCGTTCGCACGAACCAGGTATTCCTTCGGGTTTGACGGATTGATGATGTCCTCGACGGAACAACGGCCGACCAGGCGATCCGCCAGTTTGACCGCAACATCGTCGCCCTCGTAAATCGGCGAGACCCAGATGCCGTTGTTGGTTCCGCAATCAACTTCGCGAATGATGACGTCCTGCGCCACGTCCACCAGCTTGCGGGTCATGTAACCCGAGTCGGCGGTCTTGAGCGCGGTGTCGGCGAGACCCTTACGGGCGCCGTGCGTCGAAATAAAGTATTCCAACACAGTCAGACCTTCACGGAAGTTTGAGAGAATCGGCTTTTCAATGATCGAGCCGTCCGGTTTGGCCATCAGCCCGCGAACGCCGGCCAGCTGGCGCACCTGCTGTTTGTTGCCGCGCGCGCCGGAGTGAACCATGAGGTAAACCGGATTGTATTCCTGCTTGCCCTGGTTGTTTTCCAGCGTGCGGAACATGACGTTGGAAATCTTGTCAGTCGCGTGGGTCCACGCGTCGATGATCTGGTTGTAGCGCTCGCCCATCGTGATAAGACCCTTGCGGTAGCGCTTCTCGATTTCCTTGATCTGCTTCTGCGCGGAATCGATTTCCTCGTCCTTTTCACGTGGAATAATCATGTCGTCGATACCGATGGAAACGCCCGCCTTGGTGGCTTCGCGGAAGCCAATTTCCTTCAGCTTGTCGAGCATGATGACGGTCTTTTCATGACCGGCGTGCTTGTAGCACTTCCAGATCATGTCTCCCAGTTCGGACTTGCGGACTTCCTTGTTGTAGAAGCCGAGTTCCGGCGGCCAGATTTCGCTGAACGTCACCCGGCCTACGGTGGTTTCAATCACCTTCTTGGTCTTGTCGCCCCAGACGGTGTCCGTGCCATGATCAGGGTTCTTGAGGAGGATGCGCTCGTGCGTCTTGAGCTCGCCGTCCGCGTGGGCAAAAACGACCTCGTCCTTGGAGCCAAACAGCAGCTTGCGCTCGCGCTGCTTGTGCACGCTGCGCGGCTCGGCCGTGAGGTAAAAGCAGCCCAGCGTAATGTCCTGCGTGGGCGTGATGATCGGCTTGCCGCTCGAAGGACTGAAGATGTTGTTGGTTGCCAGCATGAACAGCCGGGCCTCCATCTGCGCTTCCACGGATAGCGGCACGTGCACGGCCATCTGGTCGCCGTCAAAATCCGCGTTGTAAGCGGTGCAAACCAGCGGATGAATGCGGATGGCCTCACCTTCGATAAGCTGCGGTTCGAAGGCCTGGATGGACAAACGGTGAAGCGTCGGGGCGCGGTTGAGCATGACCGGATGACCCTTGGTCACTTCTTCCAAGATATCCCATACTTCCTTGGTCTGGCGTTCGATCATCTTCTTCGCGCTACGAACGGTGTGAACGTAGCCGAGTTCCTTCAAGCGGCGGATGATGAACGGCTCGAACAGCACGAGCGCCATTTTCTTGGGCAGACCGCACTGGTTGAGCTTCAGCTCAGGGCCGATGACGATGACCGAACGGCCGGAATAGTCCACGCGCTTGCCGAGCAGGTTCTGCCGGAAGCGGCCCGACTTGCCCTTGAGCATGTCGGAAAGCGACTTGAGCGAGCGGTTGCCGGCGCCGGTGACGGCGCGACCATGACGGCCGTTGTCGAACAACGCGTCCACGGCCTCCTGCAACATGCGTTTTTCGTTGCGGATGATGACTTCCGGCGTCTTGAGCGAGAGCAGGTTCTTCAGCCGGTTGTTGCGGTTGATGACACGGCGATACAGATCGTTCAGGTCGGAGGTCGCAAAGCGGCCGCCTTCCAGTGGAACCAGCGGGCGCAGGTCCGGCGGGATCACCGGGAGCACCGTGAGGATCATCCACTCGGGACGCGTCTTCGAGGAGTGCAAGCCCTGAAGCAGCTTGATGCGCTTGGCGAGCTTCTTGCGGATCTGCTTGCTCTTGGTCTGCGTCATTGCCTCCTGCAATTCATCAATGACCTTGGCCAGTTCAACCTTGGCGAGACCATCACGCACCGCTTCCGCCCCCATCTTGGCGACGAACGCGTCGGCGCCGTAGGTTTCGCGGGCTTCGCGGTATTCGTTTTCCGTGAGCAGCTGGTTCTGCTGCAGCGGCGTGCTGCCCGGGTCAATCACCATGTAGTCTTCATAGTAGATGACCCGCTCCAACTGGCGCGCGGTCATGTCGAGCACGAGGCCCAAGCGCGACGGCATGCACTTGAAGAACCAGATGTGGCTCACCGGCACGGCGAGTTCGATGTGGCCCATGCGCTCACGGCGCACCCGTGCCATCGTGACTTCAACGCCGCAGCGGTCGCAAACGACGCCGCGGTGCTTGATGCGCTTGTATTTGCCGCAGGAGCATTCCCAGTCCTTCACCGGACCGAAAATGCGTTCACAGAAGAGGCCGCCCTTCTCGGGCTTGAACGTGCGGTAATTGATCGTCTCGGGGTTCTTCACCTCGCCCTTGGACCAGGAACGAATGGCGTCCGGCGACGCGACCGAAATCGCGACGTAGTCCACCTGGTTCACCTTGTCCAGACCGAGCAACTCCCGGGTGCTTTCCTTGGCGCTGATCATATTCTTAATTCAGGGAAAATATTGCGGTTATGGTTGTCGGTTCAGGCGGCAGCCGGCGCACCCGTCAAAGCCACGGGGGCTTCCTCGGGTTGATCCACCGGATTCGTGTAACCGACCTTCACATCGAGCACGAGCGACTGCATTTCCTTCACGAGCACGTTGAACGACTCGGGAATGCCGGCCTCGAGGGCGTTGTCACCCTTGACGATGCTCTCGTAGATTCGCGTGCGGCCCTGCACGTCGTCCGACTTGACGGTGAGCAGTTCCTGCAGCGTGTAAGCGGCGCCATAGGCTTCCATGGCCCACACTTCCATTTCGCCGAAACGCTGGCCGCCATACTGCGCCTTGCCGCCCAACGGCTGCTGGGTGACGAGCGAGTAAGGCCCAACAGCGCGGGCGTGAATCTTGTCCGCGACCAGGTGTCCCAGCTTCATCATGTAGATGTAGCCGACCACCACTTCCTGATCAAACGGCTCGCCGGTGCGGCCGTCGTAGAGCCGCGCCTTGCCGTTTTCCCCAATCAAAGGTTTCTCCCTCTCGTGGCGCTGAT
Source organism: Verrucomicrobiia bacterium (assembly GCA_035765895.1). Taxonomy (NCBI): domain Bacteria; kingdom Pseudomonadati; phylum Verrucomicrobiota; class Verrucomicrobiia; species Verrucomicrobiia bacterium. Next base: position 72,599 of record DASTWL010000078.1, read on the forward strand.
GTTGCACGGCCTCCTTCAGATAGCCACGCACTTCCTTTTCTTTGATGCCGTCGAAGACCGGGGTGGCGATCTTGATGCCGAGCAGCTTGCACGCCCAGCCCAGGTGCGTTTCCAACACCTGGCCGACGTTCATGCGCGAGGGCACCCCCAGCGGATTCAGAACAATGTCCACCGGCGTGCCGTCGCTGAGGAACGGCATGTCCTCTTCGTGCGTGATGCGGGCCACGACACCCTTGTTGCCGTGACGGCCGGCCATCTTGTCACCCACCGAAAGCTTGCGCTTCGAGGCGATGTAAACTTTCACCGACTTGATGACGCCAGAGTCGCCGCCGCCGCCGGCCTCAAAGCGTTCGAGTTCCTCGTCATACTGCATCTGGAGGTCGTCAAACTTCTTCTTAAAGCCGCCGATGATTTCGTTGATCTTGTTGCGGATGGGCGAAGGATCGATCTCGATCCGGTCATACACTTCCGCCAGCTTGCGCAGCAGCGTCTTGGTGATCTTGCGGTTCGCAGGGATGATGATCTCACCCGTCTCGCTGTTCACCACATCGAGCGGAATCTTCTCCCCGAGGAGGATGTTGGAAAGCGCCTCAGTCAACTGATCGCTCAACTCGTCCTTCTTCTTCTTGTATTCCTCCTCGATCTGCTTGGCCGCCTTGCGCTCGTCAGAAGTCGCCTTCTCGCGGTCGGACTCCTTCTTCGAGGAAACCTTGACGTCCATGACGATGCCGTAGGTGCCGGAGGGAACCTTCAGCGAGGTGTCCTTAACGTCCGCCGCCTTTTCACCGAAGATGGCGCGCAGCAACCGTTCTTCCGGCGCCAGTTCGGTTTCGCTCTTGGGCGTGATTTTACCCACGAGGATGTCGCCGGGCTTCACTTCGGCGCCGATGCGGATGACCCCGTCCGGCCCGAGATTCTTCAACGCTTCGTCACCGAGGTTCGGGATGTCGCGCGTAATTTCCTCCGGTCCAAGCTTGGTGTCGCGGGCCGCCACTTCGAACTCATCGATGTGGATCGAGGTGAAAATGTCCTCCTTCGCGACGCGTTCACTGATCATGATTGCGTCCTCGAAGTTGTAACCGTTCCACGGCATGAACGCGACGAGCACGTTGCGACCGAGGGCGAGTTCGCCACCCTTGGTGCAGGGTCCGTCCGCAATCACCTGCCCCTTCTTCACATGGTCGCCCTTCTGGACCAGGATCTTCTGGTTGATGCAGGTCGCCGCGTTGGAGCGCATGAATTTGCGCACCTGATAAACCCACACGCCCTTCTCGGGATCGTGCTTAATTTTCTTTTTGCCCTCGGGCAGTTTGCCGTCGGCGGTGAGGATGATCTGGTCACCGTTAATGGACGCCACCTTGCCGGCCTCCTCGGCGACAATGACAGCGCGCGAGTCGCGAGCCACCCGTTCTTCCAACCCGGTCGCCACCAGCGGCGCCTCAGGCACCAACAACGGCACGGCCTGGCGTTGCATGTTCGAACCCATCAACGCGCGGTTGGCGTCGTCGTGCTCCAGGAACGGAATCAGGGATGCCGCCACCGAAACGAGCTGCTTCGGCGAAACGTCCATGTAATCCACGCGGGCCGGCTCGATGTCCACGAAGTCACCGCCACGGCAACGGCAAGGCACGCGTTCCACGGTGAAGTGGCCCTTTTCATCGACCGGCGCATTGGCCTGCGCGATGGAATAATTCTCCTCACGGTCGGCCGTGAGATACTCAATTTCGTTGGTAACGCGCCCATTGTTAACCTTCCGATAAGGGGTCTCAATGAAGCCAAAGTCATTGATGCGCGCAAATGTGGCCATTGAGGCAATGAGGCCGATGTTCGGACCTTCGGGCGTTTCAATGGGGCAAATGCGCCCGTAATGTGACGGGTGAACGTCGCGAACTTCGAAGCCCGCACGGTCGCGGCTCAGGCCGCCAGGTCCGAGGGCAGATAGACGGCGCTTGTGCGTCAACTCGGCCAGCGGATTGATCTGGTCCATGAACTGACTGAGCTGACTGCGTCCAAAAAAGTCGCGAATCACGGCGCTCAGCGCCTTCGGATTGATCAATTTCTGCGGCGTCATCTGTTCGATCGACTGATCGAACAAGGTCATGCGCTCCTTGACGAGGCGCTCGGTGCGCGCGAGGCCGACCCGGCACTGGTTGGCGAGCAACTCACCCACGGTGCGGATGCGGCGGCTGCCAAGATGGTCGATGTCGTCCAGGCTGCCTTCGCCCTTCTTGAGGCGGAGCAGATACTTGGTGGCAGCCACCAAGTCTTCCTTGGTCAGGATGCGCGAATCACCGCCCTTGATGCCGAGCTTCTGGTTGATCTTGTAACGCCCCACGCGGCCCAAGTCGTAACGCTTGGCGTCAAAGAACAGACGCTTGATGAGCGCCCGGGCGTTGGCGGCCGTGGGCGGATCGCCCGGACGCAGCCGGCGGTAAATATCCTTCAAGGCCTCCTCTTCGTTCTTCGCCGGATCCTTCTTCATGCACTTGATGATGATGCCGTCATCGAGTGCCGTATCCACGACCTTGATCCGGTTGACGCCAAGTTCGCCGATTTGCTTCACCACCGCCTTGGAAAGCGGTTCAAAGGCACGCGCCACGACCAGCCCCTTGTCCACGTCGAGCACATCCTCCGTCAGCACCTTGGTGGCGAGCGTATCGGATTTTTCGGCTTCCTTGATGGTCATCTCCTCCACGTCATAGAAGAGCTTCAAAATTTCCTCGTCCGTGCCGCGATTCTTTTCCTCGTCCTTCTTGGACTTTTCCTTGCCTTCCACGTCGAGGAACGCCAGCGCGCGGAAAAGCGTCGTGGTCAAAAATTTGCGGCGGCGCTTTTTGCGGTCGAGATAGACGTAGAGCAAATCGCTCGTGTCGAACTGGGCTTCATACCAGGAGCCGCGGTCCGGGATGATGCGGAAGGAAAAAAGCTCCTTGCCGTTCGGGTGAATGGTTTTCTCGAAGGCCAGACCGGGCGAACGATGCAACTGGCTCACGATGACGCGTTCGGCGCCATTGATGACGAACGTGCCCTGGGGTGTCATGAGCGGAAGTTCGCCCATGAACACCTTCTCCTCCTTCGTGCCCCGCTCATCCTTGAGCAGGAACGTGACGTAGAGCGGCGCGCCGTAGGTCAGGCCTTCGCGCAGGCACTCCAGCCAGTCGAGCTTGGGTTCGCCGATTTCGTAGGAATGAAAATCCAGCACGCACTTCCCATCATAGCTTTCAATGGGAAACACCTCGGTGAACACGGCCTGAAGGCCGAGATTCCGACGCTTGGAAGGAGCGACCTCCGCCTGCAAAAACTCAAGGTAGGAGTTGGTCTGCAACTCGATGAGGTTGGGCGGGGCAACGACTTCTTTGATCTTGCCGAAGTTGATACGTTCAGTTGTTCGCGATGCCATTTGGACCTTTTCTATGCTGGCCGGCTCACCCGCCGGACCGGTTCTGCCGCTAAACGATACAAGGCAAGGTTCCTGAGCGTTCAGGAACTTGCCCAATGCAACTGCCGGGGCAGTTGAAAAATTGTCTGTTGACCGCCTCCAGTCAGAGGCGGCAAAGGGGCGGCAGCCGAAGCCACCGCCCCGGGAAACCGTCGGTTACTTGACTTCGACCTTGCCGCCCGCTTCTTCGAGCTTCTTCTTGGCGGCATCTGCGTCCGCCTTGGAAGCGCCTTCGAGCACGGGCTTGGGTGCGCCTTCAACCAGCGCCTTGGCTTCGGCGAGGCCGAGGCCGGCCTTGACTTCGCGCACGGCCTTGATGACGGCAATCTTCTTGTCCGCCGGCACCGATGCGAGAATCACGTCAAAAGTGGTCTTGGCTTCCGCCGCCGGAGCCGCCGCGCCACCGCCGCCACCTGCGACCGCCGCAACGGCCACCGGAGCCGCCGCCGTGACGCCCCACTTTTCTTCCAGTTTCTTCACCAAGTCAGCGGCCTCAATGACCGTGAGCTTGCTCAGTTCTTCTACGAGGTTACCAATGTCAGCCATGTTTCCTTTCGTCTCGTCGCTGCCCGCGGCCACGGGCAATTTAAGTCCACTGCCAGCAAACCGACGATTTACGTTGTTGATGTTTGTTTCTCCGCCTCGCGGGCTTGACGCGACGCGGAAATCTTCCTTGGCACGCCGCCATCTGCGGCAAGTTATGCCTTCTCGGACTTGGCCTTGATGACGCGCGCCAGTTGCGAACCGGGCGTGTTGAGCAGGACCGCCAGCTTGGTGGCCGGTGCCTGGATGACGCCGAGCAGCTTGCCGCGCAGCACTTCGATGGACGGCAGATCGGCGAGGGCAAGAATGGTGTCCTTTTCGAGACGCTCGTTGCCCATGAAGCCGAAGTTTAGCTTCAGCTTGTCAAACTCGGCACTGAAATTTTTGAGGATCTTGGCCGTGGCCGAAACATCCTTCTGGCCGGTCACCACGGCGAGCATGCCCGCCAAGGTGCCGCCGAGGTCGGCGATGCCCGCCTCTTTGGCAGCGATCCGAAACACGGAGTTTTTGACCACGTGGAATTCGGCGCCCACCTTGAACAGGCGTTTCCGCAACTCCGTCAACTGGCCGACATTGAGGCCCTGGAATGAGGCCACAATGAAGAACGGCGAGGCGTTCAGCCGGGCCACGTATTCCTTGGTGAGATTCAGTTTTTCAGCACGCATGGCTCTTTAATTCGTTGAGGTTGTCACGGGGCTCAGGCCGCAAATTCTTTCAGGTCCACCCGCACGGCCGGGCTCATGGTCAGCGAGATCGCGCAGCAGCGCACATAGGTGCCACGCACGCTGGCCGGCCGCGCCTTGACCACGGCTTCGATGACCGCCCGCGCGTTTTCCTCGATCTGCACGGACGTGAAGCTCCCCTTGCCCACCGCAACGTGAACGTTACCAGCCTTGTCAACCTTGTATTCAACGCGGCCCGCCTTGACTTCCTTGACAGCCTTGGCCGTGTCGTCGGTGACCGTGCCAGTCTTGGGATTGGGCATCAATCCGCGCGGTCCGAGCACCTTGCCCAGCTTGCGGACTTCCACCATCGCTTCCGGCGTGGCCACCGCCACGTCAAAGTCAGCCCAGCCGTCGTTGCACTTCTTGATCATGTCATCAAAGCCAACGAATTCGGCGCCCGCCGCCTTGGCGGCATCAGCCGCCGGTCCTGGCTTGGCGAAGACGAGGACGCGGACCGTCTTGCCACTGCCGTGGGGCAGCGGCACGGTTCCACGCACCATCTGGTCGGATTGTTTGGGATCAACCCCCAAGCGGAATGCCAGATCAATGCTTTCATTGAACTTGGCCTTGGGGAATTTGCTCAGAACTTCAATCGCAGCCTTGAGCGGATAGCCTTTTTTGGCATCCACGAGCTGCAGGGCTTTGGTGTATCGCTTGCTTGGCATGTCTGGGGTGCGGTGCAGACGAGCGGAGGCTCTCCCGCGGTTTTGGTTAAAAATTGAATCAACCGACGACTTCAATGCCCATGCTGCGGGCCGTGCCGGCAATGACGCGGGCAGCCGCCTCCTCGCTGGTGGCATTCATGTCATTCAGCTTGAGCTTCACAATGTCCATCACCTGCTTCTTGGTCACCTTGCCGACCTTGTCCTTGTTGGGCGTCTTGGAACCTGAAGCTATGCCCGCAGCCTTCTTCAGCAGGGCCGAGGCCGGCGGTGATTTGGTGATGAAGGTGAAGGACTTGTCCTGGTAAACCGTGATGACGACCGGAATGATCATGCCGGCCTGGTCCTTGGTTTTGGCGTTGAATTCCTTGCAGAAGCCCATGATGTTCACGCCGTGCTGACCCAGCGCGGGGCCCACAGGCGGGGCGGGATTGGCCTGCCCGGCCGGAATCTGCAGCTTGATCTGTCCTGTGACTTTCTTTGCCATGTTGTTCGTCGATTCGTTAAATTGTTGACCGCTGAAGGGCAAATCGTCGCTCCGACCGCCACCTCAACTTTTTGCGCATCACGCCTTCTCCACCTGCCAGTATTCCAATTCCACCGGGGTGTTGCGGCCGAAAATGTTGACCGTCACCTTCAATTTGCCCCGCTCCGGCTCCACCTCTTCAATGATGCCGCTGAAATTGAGGAAGGGGCCGTTGTTGATCTTGACCGTCTCGCCCACTTCAAAACTGACCTTCGGGCGTTCGGTTTCCTCGGATTCCGAAATCTGCGCCTTGATCTGTTCCACTTCCTCCGCCGGCGTCGGCGTGGGAGGCTCGCCCCCAACAAAGCCAATCACTCCCTGCGTTTCCTTGATGAAATACCAAGGCTTCTCAATGATGCGTCCGTTTTCATCCAACAACGACATGTTGATGAACACGTAACCGGGCCAGAGCTTGCGGGTGGAGACGGTTTTCTTGTTGTTCCGGACCTCGACCACTTTCTCCATCGGCACGAGGACTTCCTGGATGAACTCACCCATCTCCTCCGCCTTAAGACGCTTGTCGATGCTCTCCTTGACCTTCTGCTCCTGGCCGGAAAGGGTGTGAATGACGAACCACTGGCTGCGCATGCGATTAAATCTTGTTGATCACCATCACACCCCACGACGAAAAGTAATCCACCACCACGGTGAACCCGCCAAGCAGGGCAATGGTGATAAACACCACCACACTCGCCCCCTTCAACTCATCCCACGTTGGCCAAGTGCACTTTTTCAACTCCTCGCGCGTCTCTGCAACGTAATCCGACAGCCGTTTCAAGTAGCCCTGCCACCAGAGCAACCCGAAGGCCGCGCCGATGACCACCACCCAGATCCCAATTTTAATCAGATCGTTCACAAGCAATTCTTCTATCGTGGCGGAGAGGGAGGGATTCGAACCCCCGTCAGGCTTTCGCCTGAAGCGGTTTTCAAGACCGCCGCGATAGACCACTCTGCCACCTCTCCAGATTTCGCAGATTGGCACGGCGGGAGGGAATCGAACCCCCAACCAACGGTTTTGGAGACCGCTACTCTGCCAATTGAGCTACCGCCGTTGCCGCCCGTCTTGTTCCGCTTCAAATCAGACAAAATGGGGGCGGGAAGGTTTCCCCTCCCGCGCCCCGGGAATTCCAACCTTATTCGATGACTTCGGTCACGCGACCGGCACCGATGGTGCGGCCACCTTCGCGCACCGCGAAGCGAAGGCCCTTCTCCATCGCGACCGCCTTTTGCAGCACGACTTCAACGGTGACGTTATCACCGGGCATCACCATTTCCACGCCAGCAGGCAGAGTCAGCGAACCAGTCACGTCAGACGTCCGGAAATAGAACTGCGGACGATAGTTGGTGAAGAACGGCGTATGACGACCACCTTCATCCTTGGACAGGACGTAAACTTCCGCCTTGAACTTGGTGTGAGGCGTAATGGAACCTGGCTTTGCGAGAACCATGCCGCGCTCAACCTCGTCCTTCTTCGTGCCGCGGAGCAGCACACCAACGTTGTCGCCGGGCTGGCAGGAATCAAGCAGCTTGCGGAACATTTCGATGTCCGTCGCCGTGGTCTTGCGGGTTTCGCGAAGACCTACAATCTCGACTTCTTCCATCTTTTTGAGCACGCCGCGCTCAACACGACCCGTGACAACCGTGCCACGACCTTCAATGTTGAACACGTCTTCCACGCACATCAGGAACGGCTTGTCCTGTTCGCGCACAGGTTCAGGGATAAAGTTGTCCAGAGCGTCGAGCAAATCAGTGATGGCCTTTTCGCCCTCAGGCTTGCCCGCCATGGCCGCCGTCGCGGAACCACGAATGATCGGGGTGGTGTCACCAGGGAAACCATACTTGGTCAGCAATTCGCGAATTTCCATTTCGATGAGCTCCAAGAGATCGGCGTCCGCGAGATCCACCTTGTTGAGGAAGACAACAATGCTGGGCACACCGACCTGGCGGGCCAGGAGAATGTGTTCACGGGTTTGCGGCATCGGACCATCAGCCGCGCTCACCACGAGAATGGCGCCGTCCATCTGGGCCGCACCGGTGATCATGTTCTTGACATAGTCAGCATGGCCGGGGCAGTCCACGTGCGCGTAATGCCGCTTGGGGCTCTCGTATTCAACGTGGGAAACCGCAATGGTGACCGTCTTGGTTTCATCACGCACCGTGCCTCCCTTGGTGATGTCCGCGTAGGAAATCGCCGGAGCCATGCCTTTGCGGTTTTGCACCGAGACGATGGCAGCCGTGAGAGTGGACTTGCCGTGGTCAACGTGACCAATCGTTCCCACATTCAGGTGGGGTTTGTTTCTCTGAAATTGCTCTTTAGCCATTGCTGCTTCCTGTTGTTATTGTTCTCGTTTGTTGCGACCGGTTGTTTCGTTAAGCATGGAGCCCACGATCAGGATTGAACTGATGACCTCGTCCTTACCAAGGACGTGCTCTACCAACTGAGCTACGTGGGCACCGAAACTGTCTGCCTAATCCTGACACCGGCAGACGACAAAAAAACCGCAGCCCCCTTTCCTGCTCGGGAATTTGCTTTGGGGCTAGCGATTTTTTGACTTTAACGGCCCAATGTCAGGTAGCAAAATAGGAATGCGCGTTCAGAGTGTCAACGAGTTTTCGGAATTTTTTCTGGACAATGTGTCTCCCGGTGCAATCTCCTCCAACCTCTGCCGCAACAAGCGCTTAAAGCATCGTGCCTGCGCCCACCAAGAACCGCACGCACGCCCTTCAAAGGACTGCAAACGGATCAAATTCGCCCGCAAAATCTCACCACCACGCAATTCGTTGCGGGCGGCTTCAGCGCGACAAGCTGGGCGCCAACCGCCGCGGTCCGAACGGCCTGGCCTTCCCCTCCACTTTGGCTGGGTGTTCCCCGTTGCGGCAGCGTTTCCCGAGGGATGTGGGTAAACTGCATGCCCAGCACGAGCAGCGCAATCAGCCCGAAATAAAGCGTCCCCATCGTCCAACGTTGGCCGGGCGTCACTTCAAAATAACGCCGCTCCGCCTCGCTCTGGCGACGGAACAGCGAGAAAACCCGCGGCGCGGAAAATACGAGAATCAGAAAAAGAATGAAGCTCGGGTGCAAAATCGTCAGCCCTACGACGATCACCAGCCCCACCACCCACAGCCAGGGCGACAGCGCCGTCACGATACGGCCGCCGTCAAGCATGCCGAGCGGAGCCAGGTTGAAGAGGTTGAGAAAGAATCCCATGTAAGCCAGCGCACGAAACAGCAGATTGCCGGTGAGCAGATGGACGATTTCGCAGACAGCGGCACCGAACGCGCCCAGCAACGGCCCGCCAATGCCGACCTGCGCCTCAACCCATGCGTTGCGCGGCGCCTCCTTGAGCGCAATGAATGCACCCATGAACGGAATAAACACCGGCGCCCCCACTTTGAGGCCACATCTCTTCGCCGCCAGCAGATGACCGCATTCGTGAACGAAAATGAGCAGCACGAAACCCAACGCAAACCACCAGCCCCAAGCCATGGCATAGGCGGCCACCGACAGAATCATGGTGCCGCCCGTCTTGAACAACACCGGGAAGAATTTGATCGCCGGCAAAATGATGAGTTTAAGCTTGGCCCCCAGCTTGAGAAGCAGCACGCCCACCACGCCCAGCGAACCGAGCAACTTCTTCAACCGGCTTTCCGATCGCGCGTCCGCCACGCCCGGCCGTTCCTCCGGCCGCGGCAGATCCGGCGGCGGGTTCGAACCGATGACCGGCGGGGCGGGCGGCAGCTGCCGGTTGATGACCGGGGGCGCATCGGATTCATGTTCATTCATTCTGGGAATGATTTGGCCGCCGTCGCCAACTGGTCAACGGGAATTGTCTGGCACGAGCCGGGCAATCCTCTCCCGCGTCTCAACCGCCGATGGCCTGCGTCGTTTTGAAATGCAGTTTCGCCACCTGGCTGAGCTTTTCCGCGCCGTGCAGCTCAACAAACTTCCGGCCGGCAGCAAGCGTTGCTTCCGACGCCCCCTTCGGCAGGGGCATGCCGAATTGTTTGCCTAACTGGGCCAGCCGGCTGACGAATTCATGACGCGCCAGAATTGAGGCCGCCGCCACCGCCATGTCTTCTTCCGCCTTGTGGCGCTGGACCAGCTCGAGTTCGCGGCCTTGTGACATCAGGGCGCGTTCGACGGTTGCCTTGCTGCGGGCAAACTGGTCGCTGATCGCGCGCACCGGCGGCGGATTCATGCGCTGCTTCTGTCCCAACAGGTTTTCGATCACCCGTGCATGCCCCCAGGCCAGGATTGCATTCACACTGCCGAGCTTGGCATGCAGCCGGTTGTAGGCCTCGTTGCCAATCGGCACCACCGTCGTCACGCAACCCGGCGTATGCTGGATCAAGTCCGCCAGCTCGCCGATTTTTTTGTCGCTCGAAATGTTCTTCGAATCACGAATGCCCGCGTCCGCCCAGGCCTTGATGACCGCTTCGTTCACATACACACCCGCCACGCACAACGGCCCGAAAAAGTCGCCTTTGCCGCTTTCGTCCACGCCAAGCCGCGGGAGCAGCAGGTCCGGATTCAGCACGGTTTCGTAGCCGAGCTTCGCCTCCTTTATAATCTGGGGCTCGAGGACGAACTCGACGAACTCACGGGTTTCCTTGCCCTGCACCACGAGCTTGCCGCTGTGGTAAAACACCACCCCGACTTTGCCCTTGTCGCCGGCGAAGGCAGCATGCGGCACCTGACGGAACACAAACCTGGCCTGTTCCAGGAATGCCCGCAACGAGGCCGCCTGCTCCGGGGTCAACTTGCAAGTGTAACAGTTCAGAGCTTTCACGGGTTGGATTTGAATGTTGGCCATGCGGCAGACAGCCCGGAATCAATCCGGCTGGCGGATCAGATTTCAACGTCAGCGCGTCAGGATGCGATAGAACTTCTGCGGCTGGGCGGGACTGACGATCACCGGCGACCCCGCCGCATTGGTTGACCAAGGCCCCAAAATGTTCGTCGCCTCCAGCAATTTGCCGTTGCCGGCCCAGCTCAACACAAGGCTGTTGCCATTCCACGAATTCGTCAATGTCACGTCGTAGAACAGACCGGTGGCCGCCTGGTAAAGCACCGCCACGTCTTCAGGATTCAAGACGCGATTGTAAACCGCCACATCGGACAGGCTCCCGTTGAGAAAATTGTTGGCCGTTTGCAAGCTGCCGAGGCGCAGGCTGGACGGGGCGGTCTTGGGCCCCGTAGGACCGGTCCCACTCGTGTCGAGGGTGCCATCGATGTAGATGCGCAGCGCGCCGGTGCCGGCGTCACGCGTCACCCCGACGTGATGCCACTGCGCGTTATTGACCGTCTTGACGGAGGTCAGCGTCACATCCGGATTGCCCAGACCAAAGCCAATCTTGCCGCCAACCAATGCAACGCCAAAATCATCCGTCATGCCGCTCACTTCACCGTCCACAATGCCCCGGCCGTTATACCAATTGGGCGTGCCGCCGGTCGCGCTGGTCAGAAGCCAGAAGGCAATCGAAAAATTCGTGCTGCCAATCACCCGCGGGATTTGCGTGTAACCGCTGCTTCCGTCGTAATGCACGGCCCGATGCGGCACAGCAAAGCCCGCCCCTGCCACGCCCGCCAGGCCCAGATAGCAGGTGCCCGCGTAAAAACCGTCGTTCCCTCCCACCACATCGTGCGTCACGGAACCACCGGTCTCAGCCAGCGGCCAGTAACCAGCCGGACTCGCGGACAGGAGCCAGCCGGCATACGAACCCGGCATGGCGCTGACTTCGGTTGAGTTCGCGCCTTCCCCGAACGGACCCGACGACGAAACCACGAAAAAATACGTGGTGCCATTCGCAAGGCCGGTCGCAGTGTGATTCGTGCCGACAGGGCTCGCCAACGTGACGTAAGGACCTCCGCTCACCGTGGAACGCTTGACGTGATAATTGGCCGCCCCGACCACCGGCGACCAGGTCAGTTGCACGGTGGCGTTGGAGCCCGGCCGGGCCGCCAGCACGGCGGGCGCACCGAGTGGAATGTCGCCGGGAAGTCCGCTGACGGCGAGGATGGCCGTGGTTTGGGAAGCGCCGGCCGTGGCCGGGTTGGAAAAAGTGATAGAGGCAACCGCCTGCGTGAGCCCCAGCGCCGCAAGGTTGAACGTGGTCTGATACAAGTTAGGATTGGCGGCGCCATTGTTCTCCAGTGTTAAACTGGTGCCGAGCTTCAAGCGTCCAAAACCCTGCAACGCCACATTCGTCACGGTGTAAAACCAATCCTGCGCATTGAACGACAGCGCGGGACTCCGTGTGCCGTTGGTGAAGTTGAGCACCAGAGTGCCCACGCCACCGCCATTGGCCGATGTCGCCAGCACCGACAGGGCACTGAACTGGCGAGGTGAGGTCATGGTCAATGTGCCGGATCGGGGATACGTGTTCCCGAGCAACAAGGCATTGGTCGTCCCGTAACCGCCCAGTTGAAACGCCGTGTAAGCATCGGCCAGGCTGGCGAAGAAGCCGTTCAGCGGCAGTCCCAGCGAACCACCGCTCAACCCGGCCTGACAGAAACAGTAATTGTTCGGGATGTCGAACGCCGACGCTCCGGGATTCGCAGGTGTGGCCGTATTGGGTGCCAGCAAGGCAGCATTAAAGCCCGTCACCGTCACCGGCCAGAGAGCAATGGCCGTGTTCAACGTGAAGTTGCGCGCGACCGCAACGCCTGAACTGTGGTTGCTGAACACGATGCTGGCGGAGTAAAATCCCGGTGTCAGGTTCGTGGCAACCGCAGCATTCAAACCCACTGTCACCATCGCCGCGCTGTTGGCAACGAGCGAACCGCCTGCCGCCGAGACGGTGAGCCAGCTCGAGGTATTGACGAGATTCCAGTTGAGCGTTGAAGGACCGGCGTTTGAGAGCACAAACGGCGTGGTCGTGGGCACTGACAACGCGCGAAACGCCGTCGCCGCAGCGAAACCGGCCGCGGGCGAAACGACGAGCGGATCCACCGCCGTGTTGATGGCCCGGGCGTAATCGGCCGGCGTGCCGCCCGCGTTGCAGGCCAGCATGTCATCGTAGAGCCACATGAATCCGCCGGGGATGTCCGCACCGGCCCGCCAGGCGGCCATCTGCGTCTGCACCTCGCTGGCGGAGTTGCCAGCCGTGCAGCCGTTCCCGTTCTTGCACCACATCCCGGGCTGCACCTTCGTGCCGCTGAAATAGCCGTTCCACGTCGCCGGATTATTGCCCGCCCCACCCGCGTAGCACTGAAGATAAACCGCGTCCACAATGCCGGTGCCCAGTTGACTGTAAACGCCCTGCCAGAAGCTGGGATTGGTGTAAGGACACAGCGTCACCTTGTAGCCGATGGACGCCAGCATCCGGCCGAATTTCACCGCCGTCGCGACGTCATAAAGCGTCTCGTCGTCGTAATCAATGGCGTCGGCGCCGGTGGCCGCCTTCAACGCTTGAAAATTACGGTAGAGAATGCTGTCTGTGTTCGTCCCGTAGTTGTTCATCAGGGTTTGAATCGACTGGAAGTCATTCACCCCCCAGGAAGACACCGACACCTCGATGCGGTTCACGGACGTCGGCTGCGCCTTCAGCGTGGCGAGTTGCCCGGGCCACGACGCGTTGCCCACATAGGCGCCATTCGCGACAATCAACTGGTCGTTGTAAATCAGGTTGCCGCTCGTCGCATCCACATGAATGCACCAAAGCATCACCGTTGTGTAGCCGGAAGCACGCAAGGCATTCATCGTCGCGGTGCCACCCGAATAAAACGGCCCGCCGCCAAAGATGGTCGAGGACGCCCCGGCGGGCAGCAGCCAACCCAGCCACAAGGCAACGGCGACGATCAGGCCGCCGAGCCGGCGCATCGCGGTTCGCAGCGGGTGCAAATGCCAGGATCTTTCGGGGTGCCCATGCATCGAACACAAGATGGAGGTGGAATCATGAACGGAAAAGAACAGATTGTCGCTCCGCGGCCCGGAAGGCCCGCACGGCCGCGGTCACGCGGACAAAATATCTTCGTGCGCCCCGCCACCGGCTCGGGTAAGTCACTGGCATGGATTCCTGCCGTCACATTCGCAACCTCGCGTTGATCGGCTTCATGGGCGCCGGCAAGTCCTCCGTCGGCCGCGCGGTTGCACAGATGCTCCACTTTGAGTTTGTGGACACGGACGAATTGATCGAATCCCGGACCGGCAAATCCATCACGCAAATTTTCGCCCAGGACGGCGAGGCGCATTTCCGCGAGTTGGAACGGAAGGTCGTCGAACAACTGGACGCGGCCAGCAACGTGGTCATTTCGACCGGCGGCGGCCTGCCGACCAATCAGACCAATCTCGACCTGCTCAAACAACACGCGCTGGTCGTCTGTCTCTGGACTTCGCCGGAACGCATTTGGGAACGCGTGCGCCACCAAAGCCACCGTCCGCTCCTGCAAACGGCCGACCCGATGGCCCGCATTCGCGAGCTGCTGGACATCCGCGCGCCGTTTTACCGGCAGGCCGACGTGCTGCTCAACACGGACAACCGTTCACAGCGCCAGGTCTGTCAGCAGGTCATCCAGCAGTTTCGCCTCGCCACCGCCCAAACCGCATGAAGGAAGCCATCCGGCAACGCGCCCGGGAACTGGGCTTCGACGATTGTCGCTTCACCCACGCCGCTCCGCCCGCCCGCCGGGCCGCCTTCGATGCGTGGCTCGCCGCCGGACGGCAGGGCGAAATGGGCTGGATGGAGCGCAGCGCCGTCAAGCGCCGCGACCTGCAGGCCGTGCTGCCGGGCGCCCGCAGCATCATCACCCTCGCCGTCAACTACAACCCGCCGCCCCGGGACAATGCGACAGCCAATTCGACCGGTTCGCCAGACGAGCCGCGCGGCCAGGTCGCGCGTTACGCCCGGCACGCAGACTATCATGACGTGCTGTCCGCCCCGCTTAAAACACTGGCAGAGTTTGTTGAATCCACGAGTGGATCCAACGCGCGGTGTTTGTGGTATGTGGACACGGGCCCGATTCTCGAACGGGAGCTGGCCGAGCGCAGCGGCATCGGTTTCGTGGGCAAGCATACGAATGTGATCAGCCGCCAGTTCGGCAACTGGATCTTGCTGGCGGAAATTTTGACGACACTCGAACTGGAACCCGATCCCCCGGAGACGAACCGTTGTGGCAACTGCACGCGCTGCCTGGCATCGTGCCCGACCCAGGCAATCACCGCGCCCTTTCAGCTCGATGCCCGCCGCTGCATTTCCTATCTGACCATCGAGCTGAAAGGATCCATTCCATTGGAACTGCGCTCCGCGATCGGCGACCGGATTTTTGGCTGCGACGACTGTCTGGCCGTGTGCCCATGGAACCGCTTTGCCCAGGCGGGACGGCTGTTGCACCCGCACGCCCGGCCCGACCTGACGGAGCCTGCCCTGCTCGAACTGCTCCAGCTCGATGAGGCGCAGTTCAAACGGCGGTTTGCCGGAACACCGCTGCTGCGCTCGAAACGCCGCGGCTTGGTGCGCAATGTGTGCGTGGCGCTGGGCAATGTCGGCACGGCCGCTGTTCTCCCAACGCTGGCCAGGGCGACGAGTGATCCGGAACCTTTGATTGCTGAACACGCCCGCTGGGCCGTGGCTCAAATCAACAGCAGAAAAAAATGAGGCAGGCACGAAGCCTGCCTCATTCCAAAAAAAATTTCCGGTCGTGATCCGAATTGCTCCGGCCGTTTATTTCACTTGCAGGAGTTCATCCGACGTCCACGGCTGGCTGTGGCTTGCCGTGGCCGCCCGCTCAGCGGCGACTTGTTCCGGCGTGATTTCCGAGGCCTTGTTGCCCCACGAATTGCGCATGTAGGTCAGCACTGCCGCCAAATCTTCATCCGGCATCGCCGCGCCCATGGCCGGCATGGCCAGCGCCCATTGCTCGCCTTTGACCGTGATCGGTCCGTTCAACCCATGCAACGGAATACGAATCAAGCGGGCGGGCACATCGCTGAGCACCCATTCGGAGCCGACGAACGGAGGCGCCTGCCCGGGCTTGCCAAGGCCGTCCACGCCATGGCAAAGCGCGCAAACCTGCTCAAAAACCAACTTCCCGCGCGCCAGGGCGCGGTCGGCGCCGGAGGCGGGCTGGAACAAGGCGAGTTGCTCCTCGCTGCGGTAGGGAGCGTAAACCTCCTGACTGAACCAGCCGCCCTCGCTGTCAAAGTAAAGCGCCCCGGCAAAGAAAAGCACAAGGAGCGACACCATCATCCAGATGGGGACGTTGGCCGGGCCGGCCGTCGGTTCCGCATCCACCGCGCCACGCACGTTGATTGATTTGGTGTTCTGACTCATTTCGCTGACAAAGGAGCTTCGTGCAGGGGAACGTCCGAGCGCAGGCTGAGCAGGTAGGCCGCGAGTTCGCGGGCCCGGTCCGTCGGGACAATTTCGTAGCCGGGTTCTGGCGCGAATTCACCCGGGAGCTTCAGTGCGTCTGGCGACGGATAGCGGCCGATTTTGCGCTTCTCGAACAAAAACCGGTAAGGCGGCATGGTGGAACCCGGAACCACGCTGGCCGGAGCATACAGATGATTCAATTGCCAGTTCAGGTCCGGCTTGCGCACGCCCACATTGGCCAGATCCGGCCCGAGCCGTTGCGCGCCCAAAAAGACCGGACTGTCCTGCAGGTAATCTGCCGCCACATTGCCGCGCCGGCCCCACCCCCGGTCGATGTCAGCACCAATGGGACGAATGCGGATTTCATACTTCGCGCCCGTTTTCTTCAAGGCAGCATCCGCCTTGTCGGAATGGTCCTTGTCCACCGCCCGGAAAATGTCCTTCGGCAGCGCGGCCAGTTCGGCCTCACTCAAATTTGCATCGAGTTCCTTCAACGCCTGTTTGACGGCGGGTGCGTTGGTGCCCAGTTCATCGAGCACCACGTCAAACACCGTGCCCGTCTGCCGCACCTGCTGGCTGTGACAGGTCACGCAGCCGTTGGCGCGATAAACCTGCGCCCCCTGCTCCGCCTGTCCCGGACGGCGCGACGGATACAGATCGCCGGTGCCGGTCACTGTGGTGATGTCCTTGCGGCCGACCTGCAATTGCGGCGCCAGCACGAGGCCAAACCACGAGCTCGCGAGCGCCACAAAGCCCGCGAGAAAAACAATCGCCCCCGAGTTCACGCCTTCACCTCCGCCGTCGTCATGGTCGCTGTCATTTCGCTCACCGCCGGCCGCCAGCAGGCCCGCGCGCGCTTGAGAAGCACGCCAAACACATTCAGAGCCAGCAACACGGTGCCCAAAGCCCACAACAGCTCACCGGCGCTCGCTGCGCGAATCGGCATGAGCGCGCCTTTCGCCACGTCCAAAAAGACGACGTCGGGCTGATTAAGCTTTGCGCCTTGCTGCCAGCCGCCGATCAAACCCGGCAACGCCATCAACAGAACGCCCCCGGCCGCCAGCCAGAAATGCAGGCGAACGAAACCCGTCACCGGCCAGTTAAGGTCGGCAACTTTCGGCACGACGTGATACATGCCGCCCAGCGCAATCAACACGAAGAACCCCTGAACGAGCAGGGTCATTTGCGCAGGACGAACCAATGTGAACTGGGTTTGCGCCACGAAGGCGCTCACGGCGGCGACCAACGCCGCCAGCACCAGCAGCGCCGCACTCCAGGAAAAGAATTTTGCTTCCGCCGCAGGCGCCGCCCCGCCGGAGGAGCGCCGCACGTTGTCAAAATGCGCAAGCGTTGGCACCACGGCAAAGACAGCCGCAATGCTGCTCAAGGTGCCGATCCACGCCGGCAACGGCCCGCCCATCGGGATGCCGGTCCAGCTGCCAAACACCATCAAGGTAAACAGGGCGAACAGCGCGGTGTTGGCGCTGTAGAGCCCCCGCCCCGCCAGTTTGGGGACGAAATACAAGGCTGCGCCCATGCCAAACAAACCGAGGACGACGAATTGGAGGTTGTTCAGATACCAATCGGCAATGATGGCCTGCGCCACTCCGCGCACGGGCGTCACATCGACCAGCAGAACGGCCGTGGACAAAATCCACGGAAACCAGAAATACGCGCTGATTACGAACCAGAGGGAGGGATACATCTGCCGGTCCCGCCGTTGATGCACCGTGAGCAGCCCCACAAATCCAAGCAGCAGTGACGCGCCAAAAATCATGAACATGGCATACTTGGGCATGGCCATGCCCTCGTAGCCCGTGCTGCCGCCGCAAAGGACTCCAAATGCACCAATCAGCACGCCCAAGTTCCAAAGCAGGGCTCCCAGCAGGCCCATTGCAGGCGCGGCCAGCGGAGTGCGCCCCAGCCGCGCCCCCAGCCACAACGCCAGTCCGTATCCCGCCGGCAGGCAGAAGCCATACAACAGCGCGGCCTTGCTGAACGGCAGAATCCGGCCGTAGCTGAGCCACAGGTCATCGGCAAACAGATCCGGCTTGTGAAAACTCATCGAGGCCAGCAACGCCGTCACGGCCGCCGCCAGCAGCCAGAGCGACGCTCCGGCAAACAAGGCCAGCAACGGCACACGACAGGACGCGTCGATGGCTCCGGTCGTCGGCGTGGCTGAATCAGAAATGGATCGGGTCTCGCTCATGCGGCGCCGGCTCATTCAAAAGGACTGGGTTTTTCGGGCGCCTTTGGCGGGACGTAGGTGGCCTTTTCCTCGCGTTCGATCAGATCCTTGCGCGCTTCCTCCGGATTCTGCCAGGCAGCCGTCGCCAGTTCCACAGCGCGGTCCACGGTCAGGCGGACGATGCCCTTCGGCTGATCCACCCAGCCGTAATTGTTGATTGCCTGGGTTTCGGCGCTGCGCAGGTCGGTGAGGTTCTTCAGGCGTTCGGCCGCACGTTGTGCCGTCAACGAAGGCGGCGTGGTGTAGTGTTTCATCGCCCAAACCAGCCCGCCCACAATCAAAAACGCGCCTGTGACGGCAATCACGTAGGACCAGCGGACACCGCAGCAGCCGCCCGTGTCGTTTACCTTGCTACCATTCATCAGTGACTTCCTTTCGTCGCCTGGGACGGGCCGTCCAGCAAATCGTCGGTTTGATCCAGCTCACCGCCGGAAATCTGCGTGGGCACGGAATAATGTCCGCCCATGGCTTCAATGAGCCGCGGATCCTTGATTGGATACGGCGCGGCGCTCTTGTATTTCGCAACGAACACCTTGGCCAGCACCCCCACCATCAGCGCAATGCAGCCGGCATCCAGCCAGATCCATTTAAAGGGATACCCCTCCGGACTGACCGCCGGGGTGATGTTGAAGGTGATATCCACGTAATTCATCAGCAGTCCCCAAATGGCCAGCGGCACCACGAACTTCGGCGAACTCTTGATGTCGATGCGCAGCAACATCAGGAATGGCAGCAGAAAATGGCCAAAAATGATGACCATGCTGACCCAGAACCAGGTGCCGCGTTCGCGCAGCACATACCAGAAGGTTTCCTCCGGCATGTTGGCGTTCCAGATGATGAAGTATTGCGAAAAGGACACGTAGGCGTGAAACACCGTGAACGCAAACAGCAGCGTGCCCATGAAATAGAATTGGTGATCGTGCAGCACATGCGTGATCACCCGCTGGCGGTTCAACACCGCCATGATGGCATACGCCACGCCCAGTGCCGTCCAGGCACTGGCCGCGAAATACCACACGCCATACATCGTCGAAAACCACTGATATTGGATCGACTTCATCCATATGATGGCCGCGAGCGTCAGCGTGACCGCAAAGGCAAAGATGCCCCAGTAGGCATAGCCACGCATTTTGAACGTGCACTTCGGGTCACCCGTCGCGTCCTGTGCGATGGACCAGCGCCGCAGCCCGGCCGAAAGAACCCACCACACCAGGAAGTTCACCGCCGCGACCACATAGAATCCGGGCACCGTAAACACCGGCAGTTTCGCACGCACCGCGTGGTCCACTTCCGGGTTTACCGTCAGCCAGGGATAAATCGTCTTGGCCAGCAGCAGGATGGGGATGAAGAAAATTGCCATCCACGGAAACAGGCAGGACGCAATGTGCTCCAGGAAGCGGCGCGGCGGAACGGACCAGCCCGCGTCGAACAAATGATGCACGATCACGAGGAACAGCGACCCGAGACAGAGGCTCAGGCAAAACATGAAGGCCAGCAGCCACGAATAGGCAAACTGCTTGATGCTCAGAAAGGCGCCCAAACCGGTCAGCACGATCCCCGCGCCAATCAGCAGATTCGGCACCTTGGCCCACTTCGACAAGTCGAGCGGCGCTGGTGGATTGGTAGAAGTTGAATCGGCGCTCATAAGCTATTTCTTGAGGGAGGCCCGCTCGGCCTCCGGCACGTCGTCAATGGTTCCCAACTGCGAGAGTTGCAGGGCCCGCACGTAGGCAATGATGGCCCAGCGATCCCGGACATCCACCTGCGGGCCGTAAGGTTGCATCAGGTTTTTGCCGTGCGTGATGGTGTTGAAAATTTCACCGTCCGGCATTTCCACGATGCGCTTGTCATGCAGGTTGGCCACCGCAGCCATCCCATACTTGCGCGTCACGCCGTTGCCGTCGGCCAGTTGCCCGTGACAGGGCGAGCAATAAATCGTGAACCGCTCGCGGCCGCGCTTCATGAGGGCCGCATCCACCACCAGCGGGTTCACCGGAACAAAGTTCGTGGTGCCGGGAATGCGCCCGGTGTTCACCGGCGAATCTTCATAGGGAAACACCGGACCCGCGGCGGTCTGAATCGGCTCGCCCCGGGGAATGGTGCCCGCAATGTGCGGCTGCGAACTGATGCCGTTGGCAAAGAAGCCGTCCGGCTGCATGGGCCGCAGCTTGAGCTGCCGGTCCATGTCGGGAAACACTTCGATGGGCGGACGGCGGGACAGGCTGCCGCGTTTGCCGGCAACGGCCATGCCCAGCACAATGACAATTCCAAAGACAAGCAGGAAGTAGCGCATTATTCCTCCACCAACTCGATGTGCTTGCTGCCAGCGGCTTCCAACAGCTTGCGGGTTTCAATCTCGTTATACCGCGGATCGCTGGTCTCGATGACGACGAAATAACGGTCGTGCGTCGCGAGGGCAAAGCGGCGGTTTTTAAGCAATGGATGGTGCAGGCGGGGCAGGCGGTTCAAAAACAACATGCCGCCAATGGCGCCAAACGCACCCAGCAGAATCGTCAACTCGAACGACGGCGGGAACGCGCTGAATGGACTGAACAGCGGCTTGCCACCCACCAGCACCGGGTAATCGAACTTGTTGCAGAACCAGATCATGAGCATGCCGCTCGTGTAGCCGGCAACACCACCCAGGAACGAAAACCAGCCCACCTTGGAATTGGACAGGCCCATGGCCTTGTCCATGCCATGCACCGGGAACGGCGTGAAAACGTCCCAGCGCCGAAACCCGGCATCGCGCACCTTTTCGGCGGCGTGCAGCGCGTCCGCCGGCGTCTGAAACTCCGCCATGATCCCGTAGGCCTTTGCGTTTGCACTCATCAGTGTTGTCCTCCCTTCGCGCCCCCTTCGACGGTGTGCGGATCGGCGTATGGCGTCACACCCTTGACTTCAGATATGGCAATCATGGGCAGGAAACGCATGAACAACAGGAACAGGGTGAAGAACAGTCCGAACGTTCCCATGAACGTGCTGACGTCCACCCAGGTTGGCAAATAATAGGCCCAGCTGCTGGGCAGGAAGTCGCGGTGCAACGAGACCACGATGATCACAAACCGCTCAAACCACATGCCCACGTTGACCAGAATTGAAACCACGAAAACCAGCCAGAGGTTTTCCCGGATCTTCCGGAACCAGAACACCTGCGGCAGCAGCGTGTTGAAACCCATCATGCACACCCAGCCCCACCAATACGGACCCATGGCCCGGTTCAGGAAGTGGAATCGCTCGTTCGGGTTGCCGCTATACCACGCGATGAAAAACTCCATGCAGTAGGCGTAACCCACGATCGAACCCGTGGCCAGGGTCACCTTGCACATCACGTCAATGTGCCGCATCGTGATGACGTCCTCGAGATGACACCAGCGACGCAGCGGAATCAGCAGCGTCAGCACCATGCCGAAGCCGGAGAAAATCGCACCCGCCACAAAGTAGGGCGGGAAGATCGTCGTGTGCCAGCCGGGCAGCTGCGAAACGGAAAAGTCCAGCGACACCGTGGAGTGCACCGACAACACCAGCGGCGTGCTCAAGCCGGCCAGAATGAGGTAGGCCTTTTCATAGTTCCGCCAGTGACGGTTGGACCCCGTCCACCCGAGCGAGAACAGCCCGTAGAGAAACTGCCGGATTCTAGACTTCGCCCGGTCGCGCATCACCGCGATGTCGGGCACCAGGCCGATATACCAGAACAGCAGCGAAACCGTGAAATAGGTTGAAACCGCGAACACGTCCCACATGAGCGGCGAGCGGAATTGCGGCCAGACGCCGTTGGACGTGGGAATCGGAAACAGGAACCAGTCAAACCAGACACGGCCCACGTGGACCGCCGGATAAATGCCGGCGCACATGACCGCGAAAATCGTCATGGCTTCCGCCGCGCGGTTCACTCCCGTGCGCCAGCGCTGGCGCAGCAGGAAGAGAATCGCCGAAATCAACGTGCCGGCGTGGCCGATGCCGATCCACCAGACGAAGTTGACGATGTCCCAGGCCCACATGGTGGGATGATGATTGCCCCAGACGCCAACACCCGTGGAAATCTGGTAGGCCAGCATGGCCAGGAGCAATCCGGCCAGCAGCACGCTGGGAATGAAGGCCGCCCACCACCAGGCGGGCGTTTTGCCCTCGCAGATTCCCGCCACGCGGTCGGAAATCCAGCCGGGCTTGCGGTCGTTCGCGACGAGCGGGATCCGCTCCAGTTCGCGGGGCACCACCGGCAGCGCCGTGACTGTCGATTGCGAAGCCATTATTCGGCTCCTTTCTCGGCCGTGGCTCCGGCGTTGGCGGGCTCATGTGCACCCGCGTGTTCTTCAAACGGATTTTCAGTCTGCATCTTGACTTCGTATTCCTGCAAACTCTTCGGTGCTTCGTAGTAATCCGGCATGGCCTTGTTCGGATTGCGCACGCGCGCCAGATACGTGAGGCGCGGTTTGGTCAGGAGAAATTCCAGCACGCTGTAGTTGCGGGTCTGGCCTTTCAGCTTTGAAACGCGGCTCTCGGGATCGGCGACATTGCCGAACACGATGGCGCCGGCCGGACAGGCCTGCTGGCAGGCGGTCTTGATGACCCCGTCCGGCACGATGACGTCGCCGGTCGGCCCCGCCTTCACCTTCTGGGCGATCTTCGCCGCCTCGATGCGCTGGAGACAGAACGAGCACTTCTCCATCACACCACGCATGCGCACGGTGACCTGCGGGTTCTTGATCATCTTGATCAGATCCCACTCGTCATCCGGCCGCATGCCCGCATTCGGATCCTTGAACCAGCGCACCATGTCCCACTGTCCATCAGTCGTGTGGGTGAGCGGTGTCGCGTAAAACGGCCCCTTGAGATTGCTCAACGGACGCTTGTTGTAATCCAGGAAGTTGAAGCGGCGAACCTTGTAGGGGCAGTTGTTCGAGCAGTAACGCGTGCCCACGCAACGGTTGTAGGCCATCACGTTCAAACCTTCGGCGTCGTGCGCGGTGGCGTTGACCGGACAGACGTTTTCGCACGGCGCATTTTCGCAGTGCTGGCACATCATCGGCTGGTTGACCACCTGCACGTCATCGATCCACGACTCAAATTCCTGCTTGGATTCCAGCGGCGGCACCGTGGGCTTCTGCTTCGCGTGCTCCTTGTCGGTCGTATAGTAACGGTCGATGCGGATCCACTGCATCTCGCGCCCACGACGGACCTGATCCTTGCCAACAATAGGAATGTTGTTCTCGCTCTGGCAGGCGATCACACACGCCGAGCAGCCGACGCAGGCATTCAAGTCCACCGACATGCCCCACTGATGGTGCGCCGCCTTCATGGCCGCCTTGAGCGGGTTTTCCTTGTCGTAAAGCGACTGGACAACGGGCGGTTTTTCGAGGTCGAGCGCCGCCGGAAAGTCCGGGTGCTCGCGGAACTGCTCGAGGTTCGCCTCCCGGACAATCGGCCGGCCTTCCATGGACCAGTGCTCCTGCGTGCAGGAAAGCGGGAACGTCTTGCCCGTCTTCGTCACCGTGACGCCGCTGACAATGTGCATCGCGTCACTCGCGCGCAGCACGTAAGCATTGAAACCGGTGCCGGAACCAACGCGTCCCGCCTTGGGACGGCCGTAGCCCAAAGTAACTCCCACCACGTTGTCGGCCATGCCGGGCTGCACCCAGATCGGGCCATCAACCGAACGCCCGCCGACGGTGAGCGTCACCATGTCGTTGTTGGCCACACCCAAATCTTGAGCCGTCTTCCGGCTGACCAGAACGGCGTTGTCCCACGTCATCTTGGTGATCGGATCGGGCATTTCTTGGAGCCAGCCGTTGTTGGTGTAACGCCCGTCGTCCACGCTGTAATCGCGGCGGACCAGGAGTTCCAACTTGCCCGTCGCAGCAGCCTCCGCCCTGACCGCGTTCAGCGCCTTCGCCACGGCGACGTTGTCGAGCGCCACCGAAACCTTCTTCGCGGCGGAATCCGCGAGGAAACCGTCATGCAGGAACTTCCGCCACGCATCCTCGACGTTGCCGCTTACCAAGCCTGCAAATGTTTCACGCACGATCTCGTAGGAACTGACGGCCGAAGCGCCCACGATGCGCGCAAGGACTTCGATTTCCGACAGGCCGCCGAACAGCGGCGCAATCAACGGTTGAATCGGCACCAGCGTGCCGTCCGACGTGCGGAGGTCGCCCCATGATTCGAGATAGTGCGTGCCGGGCAAATGCCAGTGGCATCCGGCCGCGCTTTCATCCTCGTAGTATGCATGGCGGACCACGGTCTTCGCCCGGGCCTGCGCTTCGCTCCACTTCAAATCCGCCGGCGCGGTGTAGGCGGGATTGCTGCCCAGAATGACCAGCGTGTCCACCACCCCATTGTTCAACGCCGTCGTAAGCTGCTGAATGGTGCCGCCCTTCTGCGGCATTTCCCGGAACTCGACCGTGCGGCCCAAGTTATCCAGCGCCGCATTCATCGCGTAAGCCAGCGCATGCACGGCAAGCGGCTGCCCCGCACCTGCCACCACGAGGCTGCGGCCTTTGTTGGCCACCAAATCCTTGGCGCATTCGGCCAGCCATTTGGCCGCGTCGGCGGGAACGTTCTCCGCCGAAACACCCGCCACGCCGATCGCCGACGCCATCACGGCCGCCGCCTTCAACACCGCGCTGCCAGGCAGACGCAGGCGATGATCGGCGTTGGCGCCGGTCAGCGACATCAAACCTTCGACGACGTAAAGCCGGCTCATGGTATCGGACGGCTTTTCCAAACGCCGGCCGTTCGCAAAGCGCCGGATGTGATTGTGAACGTCCTCCTCGGAGCCGAGAAAATCACAATCCAACGAAACGATCACGCTGGCCTTGTCGTAACGGAACGTGGGCGCCACCGGTTTGCCGCAGAACTGGGCCGCCGCCTGCGCATGCACCACGCTGTCCGTCGGATCATAGGAGAACCAGCCCGCCTTGGGCATCAACCCCTCCGCGAGCTGCTGCAAACGCTGGCGCGAAGGCGAGGTGCCGGGCTCAACAAGGAACGCCAGGCCCTGCCCCTGGCTGGTCGAGAATTTCTTCGAGAGTTCCGCCAGAAAATCATACGCCGCCTCAGCCGTGGCGGTCTTGCCGTCCTTGAGAAACCGTTGCGCGCGATCGGGATCGTAAAGGTTCAGGATGGAGGCTTGCGCAAAGCGGTCGGTGCTGCCGTTGCCATCGGGATAAAGATCGTTGCCTTCCACCTTCACCGGCCGGCCGTCATAGGATTTGACGACCAGCGGGATGGCCCCGCCGCGCGTGGGCATGGCGGAGGCGTAATACGAAGGCATGCCGTAGGTGTAATCATCCGGCGCCTTGCCCATCGGCTCGAGCTTTTCCTCCGGCCGACGGCAGCCGGTCAGGCCGAAGCCCAGCCCCGCCAGCGCGAAGGAGGCGGACATGATCTTGACGAAATGCCGGCGGGAAACGGGATCGAGAAACTCGCTTGCGCCCGAGGGGAATTCCCGGTGAAGCCACTCACGGAATTCCGGGGTGTCAGAAATCTGGTCAAGGCTGCGCCAATAGGTGCGGCCCGTTTCCGGTTCGGGACAGGAAGGCGGGATGGTCTTCATCGGTGGCA